>NZ_JBYCLD010000036.1:0-1610 GCF_057473725.1 Mycobacterium sp. TH-M11
GGTTGTCGGCGACGAAGCCGGAAAGTTGCGCGGAGACGTCGTCGATGCCGGAGATCAGTTCGGCCAGCGCGGCGCGGCGGGCGTCGAGCGCCGCGAACAACTGGTTGCCGTCGACGATCAACTTGTTGACCTGGCCGGCACGCTCGGCCAGTACGCTGGTTACCGATTTGGCATGTGCCAGAAGCTGTTCCAGTGCGTCATCGCGGGTGTTCAGGGTGCGCGACAGCGAGGTGATGCCGTCCAGCGCCCCACGCAACTGCGGCGTGGCGTCGTGCAGGGCGTCGGTGAGAACCGTCAGCGATTTCTCGAATTGCACCTTGTCCAGGTCGCCGGCGGTGTGGCCCAGGTCTTCCAGCGCGGAACCCAGCGTGTACGGCGTCGTCGTCCGGCTCAGCGGGATAGTGGTGGCGATGCCCGTACCGGCCGGGGTGATCGCCACCGCGCGCTGCCCCAGGATGGTCTCGGTCCGGATCGCCGCCAGTGAGCTGTTGCCCACGTTGATGTGGCGATCGACGGTGAAGGCGACTTTGGCGGTGTCGCCGGCGAGCGTAACCGCCTGCACCTTGCCGACTCTGATACCGGATACGTACACGTCGTTACCGGGGTTTATCCCGCCGGCGTCAGCGAAATACGCTGTGTAGGGCCGGCCTTGGGGCCAGAACGGCAACGAGGTGTAGCCGAACGCGACCAAAATCACGCACACGACGAGAACCACGCCAAAAATTCCGGTCCGCAGTGGATCACGGTCGCGGCGGCGGGTGTTACTTGTTGACAAAGGCGCACCTACCTTTGCTCGGATCCACCTGGCCACCCATCGGGATGAGAATGTCGCTGCCTGCCGGGCCGTTGATCTTCAGCGACACCGTGCAGAAGTAGATGTTGAAGTAGGCGCCGTAGGCGCCGAGGGCAGATAGCCGAAGGTAGTCCTCCCCCAGCTGCTCGATGTCGTTGTTCACCTCGGGCAATCGATCGTTGATCTCGCCGGCGAGCGGTCGCGTATTCTCCAGGACGCCCTGCAGGGGGCGGCGTGAATTTTTCAGCAGATCGGTCAGGTCCGATGTGGTGGTGGCCAGCGGCGAGATGGCGCCGGCTATCGCGTCGCGCCCCTCGGCCAGTCCGGTGATGAGCTTCTGCAATTGGTCGACGGCGTCGGAGAATTGCGATCCTTTGGCGTCCACGGTGCTCAACACCGCGTTGAGGTTGGTGATCACATCGCCGATGGCACGGTCACGTGCACCAAGGGTCGACCCGAACGCGTTGGTGTTGGCCAGCAGGTTGGACAGCGCCCCGCCCTGACCCTGCAGCAGGTCGATCACATAACCGGTGATGGTGTTGATCTTGTCCGCGTCCAGGCCTTTGAGTACCGGACGAAGTCCACCGAGCAGCGCGTCGAGGTCAAGCGCAGGTTGCGTGTGCCGCTGATCGATGGTCCCGCCAGGGGAAAGTTTCCGCAATTCCCCAGGGCCGGAGGTGATTTCCAAGAAACGGTCGCCGACCAGATTGTCGTAACGAATCAAGGCACGAGTCGATGAGTACAGCGTGTAACGCTTGTCCACCGTGAAGGCGACGTCGACGGTGTTGTTCGGATTGAGCTTGACTTCCCGCACCGC
>NZ_JBYCLD010000037.1:0-11656 GCF_057473725.1 Mycobacterium sp. TH-M11
CCGAGCTGCCCAGCCCGGCGCGGATCGGCAGGAACGGCAGCCGCTGGGCGGCGGCCTGCAGTCCGCAGCGCAGCATGCCCTCGTCCATCTCGCGGGCCTCGATGGCCCCGGTGGTGCGGGCGTGCGCGAACCACGGGTCGTAGAACGGCGCGGAGTCCAGGGAGACGAATCCGTAGTAGGCCCGGCGCACCTTGCCCGCCGAACACAGCAAACCCAGATCCGGTCCGCCGTAAGTCACTACGGTCAGATCCTTGACGTCGGTGCGCAGGATGGCGCGGACGAACGCCATGGGCTTACGGCGCGAGCCCCAGCCGCCGATACCGATCGTCATGCCGTCGCGCAGTTCCGCGACGGCGTCGTCGAGGGTCGTTACCTTGCTCATTTCTTAGCGCCCTTCTCGGTCCCGGCGAACTCGTCGCGGTGCTCGTCGGCGACACCGGAGAGGTTGAGCTCGAAGGTGAAGCCCTGCTCCATGCGGTAGCTGCTGTTGACCTTCTGCACATCGATGAGGTTGAGGGCTTCCTTGGCCGCCCGGATCACTCGGGTGTCCTTGGATGCGATGTCGCGGGCCACTCGCAGCGCGGCCTCGTCGAGCTCGGCGCGCGGCACCACCTCGTGCACCGAGCCGTAGTTGGCCAGGACCGAGGCGGGGACGGTGGCCGCGGTGTAGAACAACCGGCGCATCATGTGCTGCGGCACCAGCCGGGAGAGGTGGGTGGCCGCGCCCAGTGCGCCGCGTTCGACCTCCGGCAGGCCGAACTTGGCGTCGTCGGAGGCCACGATCACATCGGCGTTGCCGACCAGGCCGATCCCGCCGCCGACGCAGAAACCGTTGACCGCGGCGATCACCGGCACCGCGCACTCGTAGACGGCCTTGAACGCCGCGAAGCAGCCGCGGTTGGCGTCGATCAGCGCGGTGAAGCCCTCGGTGGCCTGCATCTCCTTGATGTCCACGCCGGCGTTGAAGCCGCGGCCCTCGGCGCGCAGGATCACCGCGTGGGTCTTCATGTCGTTGCCGGCGGCGGTGATGACCTCGCCGAGCTCGAACCAGGCCCGCGACGGCAGCGCATTGACCGGCGGGTAGTCGACGGTGACCGCGACGATCCCCGGTTCGACGGTTTTGGATGTGATCGGCATGGGCGGACTTCCCTGTCGTATTGGGGCCTTAGATACCTAAGCAAGCACTTGCTTGGTACGCTAGCACAGTGGGTGAAGCGATCAACCTCGGATTGACCGGCAAGGTGGTCCTGGTGACCGGCGGAGTGCGCGGCGTCGGCGCGGGCATCAGTGCCGTCTTCGCCGATCAGGGCGCAACGGTGGTGACCTGCGCCCGGCGCCCGGTGGACGGCTCCCCCTATGAGTTCCATTCCTGCGACGTCCGAGACGACGACGCCGTGAGGGGTCTGATCGGGGCGATCGTGGCCACCCACGGCCGGATCGACATCGTGGTCAACAACGCCGGCGGCTCCCCGTTCGCACTTGCGGCAGATGCGTCGGCCAATTTCAGCCGCAAGATCATCGAGCTCAATTTGCTCAGCGCCCTGCTGGTGTCCACGCACGCTAACGCGGTCATGCAGACCCAGGACACCGGCGGCTCGATCGTCAACATCACCAGTGTCAGCGGCCACCGACCGTCCCCTGGCACCGCGGCCTACGGTGCGGCCAAGGCCGGGGTGGATAGCCTGACCACATCGTTAGCCGTCGAATGGGCTCCGAAGGTGCGGATCAACTCGATCGTGGTCGGCATGGTCGAAACCGAACAGTCCGAGCTGTTCTACGGCGACGCCGAATCGGTAGCAGCCGTCGGCGCCACCGTGCCCCTGGGACGGTTGGCCAAACCATCCGAAATCGGTTGGACAGCAGCATTTTTGAGTTCCGACCTGGCGTCCTATGTCAGCGGCGCCAGCCTGACCGTGCACGGCGGCGGAGAGAACCCCGCCTACCTCGACGCATCCAGCGCTAACAAATAGCGCTAACAAATAAGGAGAGAGCAGCCATGGGACTTCTTGACGGCCGCGTAGTCATCGTCACCGGAGCCGGCGGCGGAATCGGGCGGGCGCACGCGCTGGCCTTCGCCGCCGAGGGCGCCCGAGTGGTGGTCAACGACATCGGCGTCGGCCTGGACGGTTCGCCGGCCGGCGGCGGTAGCGCCGCCCAGAACGTGGTCGACGAGATCGTCGCGGCCGGTGGCGAAGCCGTCGCCAACGGTTCCAACGTCGCCGACTGGGGCCAGGCCGAGGCGCTGATCAAGCAGGCTGTCGACACCTACGGCACACTCGACGTGCTGGTCAACAACGCCGGTATCGTGCGGGACCGGATGTTCGCCAACGCCACCGAAGAGGAATTCGACGCCGTCACCGCCGTGCACCTCAAAGGCCACTTCGCCACCATGAAGCACGCCGCCGCCTACTGGCGGGCCAAGTCCAAGGCCGGCGAAACTGTCGACGCCCGCATCATCAACACCAGCTCGGGCGCCGGCCTGCAGGGCAGCGTCGGGCAGGCCACCTACAGCGCCTCCAAGGCCGGCATCGCCGCGCTGACCCTGGTCGCCGCGGCCGAAATGGGCCGCTACGGAGTCACCGCCAACGCCATCGCCCCGTCAGCGCGCACCCGGATGACCGAGACCGTGTTCGCCGACATGATGAACACCCAGGGCCAGACCTTCGACGCGATGGCGCCGGAGAACGTCAGTCCACTGGTGGTGTGGCTGGGGAGTGTGGAATCCAAGGACGTGACCGGCAAGGTCTTCGAGGTCGAGGGCGGCAAGATCCGCGTCGCCGAGGGTTGGGCGCACGGCCCGCAGGCCGACAAGGGCGCCCGCTGGGATCCCGCGGAGTTGGGGCCGGTCGTCGCCGACCTGTTAGCTCAATCACGTCCGCCGGTGCCGGTGTACGGAGCCTAAAGTCCTGGGGACGAAAGTCCTGATGCGCGGACCAGCGGCGTTATACGTTGGCGTCAATATTGTGATAGTTACTTAGCCGGCCATTGCAGGCTTGCGTCCCAAGCCTGGCCGGGGCGTGACGTAGGCTCTCAGTTGTTCTCGTTTTACATGCCCGTTTTTCATGAATTGCTGTCGCTGGAGGTCGTGTGTCGGTGCTCGAGACCGCGGAAGACCCGCCGGCGACGACCCGACGTCAGCGGCACCCGCATCCTGGCGAGGGGATGCCGGCCTTCGCGTGGCCTACCTTCGGGCTTGCGTTGGGGGCACTCGCTGTTTTCGTGCTGGTGGTGGCCGGCACTGTCGACGGGTTCCTTCCGATTTGGGCCGCGGTCCCACTGAGCACCGCGGTCACCTATGTGATGTTCTCGGTGGCGCACGAGGCGTTGCACCGTTCGCTGTGTTCGGTGCGCTGGGTGAACACGGTGGTCGGTCGACTGGCCTGGCTGTTTGTCATATTGCCGTTCTCGTTGCCGGCGTTCGGGTATGTGCACGGTGAGCACCACCGCCACACCAACGACCCGGACCGGGACCCGGACATGTTCGCCACGCACGCGCCGGCCTGGCAGCTGCCGTTCCGTTGGGCGCTGATCGACCTCTTCTACGCGTCCTGGTACATCCGCAAGCTCTGGAAGCGAGTGCGTCATTCCTGGCGTCGCCCGGTGGCCGAGGTGGCCGAAACGCTGCTGCTGTCCATGGCGACGGTGGTCGGTATCGGCGCTGCTGTCGTTAGTGAACATTTCTGGACTCTTGCGATAGTCCTGTTGATTCCGCAGCGCATCGGCATCTTCATCATCGGGTGGTCCTTCGATTGGCTTCCGCATCACGGGCTCGATGAGACCCAGCGGGGAAACCGATACCGTGCCACCCGGCTGCGGGTGGGGATGGAATGGCTGTTGGCGCCGTTGATGCTGTCGCAGAATTACCACCTGATCCACCATCTGCATCCGTGGTTGCCGTTCTACCGCTATCTGCAGGCATGGCGACGCAACGAGGAGCTCTACCTGGAGCACAGTGTCGCTGTCACCAATCTGCTCGGCCGGGAACTGAGCGCCGAGGAATACCGGCACTGGAAGCGGTGGGCGCAAGTCGAACCCGACTCTCGTATCGCCTAGTGCATCAGGTGTGTTGCGCCGCTTCTTGAGCGAGTTGCAGGCGGGACGAGATGTTGAGCTTGGTGTAGATCCGGCTCAGGTGCGAGTGCACGGTTCGGGGTGAGAGGCTCAGTTCGGCGGCGATTTCCTTGTCGCGGAGACCGGCACTGATGAGCCGGACGACATTGCGCTCGGCCGGGGTCAACGAGGCCCATCCGCTGGACGGGCGTCTGGATTCGCCCTTGCCCTTTGCGTCACCGCGGCGCGCGTGGGTGATCGCCTCCGCCGGCGGCATTGCGGCGCCCTCGGCCCACCGGCTCTCAAAATCCTGCTGCCCCATCGATTTTCGCACGGTGTCGACCGCTACGGTGTAGTCGGCGTCATAGATCTTGAAGCGGACGGCACCGGTGTGGTCGCGGATGGCAACTGCCGATCCGAACAGTCGCGCCGCGTCGCGGTATCGACCGGCGCTCGCCGCCAGCGTTGCCAGGCACTCGATCACCTCGGGAATCGCCAGATATGCGCCGGTCTGGCTGGCGATCTCCAAGGCCTCGAGGGCGTCTTGTTTGGCCCGCTTGAAGTCGCCTTCGACGATAGCGATCCGAATACGTGTCTCCAGCGGTAAGAGCCGGTTCACCCCCGACGATAACGAGAGCGCTTCGTCGGACCGGCGGCGCGCTGCGACCGTATCACCGGATGCCAGCGCAGCCCTGGCCACCGGGTTGCCGTTGATGGCCAGCAGGTGCGGTAGGGCGCACGCCTCGCACGCAATATCGCTGGCCAGTTGTCCCGCCGGCACATCACCGGCAGCCAACGCTGCGTCCACCAACGCACCCAGACTGATGCCGCGGTGGAAGGCGGCTTGGTTGACAGTGGTGTCGGCGCTTGCTTGTGCAGCGCGGCGAGCTCCGCTGGTGTCACCTTGGCGTGCCAGGGCCTCGGCCAGCAGCATCAGGCCCTTCGCTGCGAAAAACGGCTCGTGTGTCGCGGCCGCCTCGGCGGCCATTTCCTGGCCCGCAGTGGCAGCTTTCGCCAGCTCCCCGGACAGCAGGTCTGCTAAGCCCAGGCAAAATCGGCAGAGTCGTGAGGCTGACCAGTCGCCGACCGCTTCCGCCAGGTTACGTCCTTGTTCGGCGGCTTGACGCAGGGTGTCCAGGTCGCCCGCGACGAAGGCGGAGTAGGCGTAGGCGCCGTATATCTGGCTTAAGCGCCAGTCGCCGGGAACGGGAGCGGGAGCGAGTTCGAGCGCCTCGTGGAAGTAGGGCAGGGCGATCTCGGGGCTATAGCAGTTGGTGAAGGCGCAGGCGGCCAGCGCCCAAGACAACAATGCCGGGTCGTCGAGGTCGCGTGCGATCGCCACGGCCTGCTCGGCCTGATCGAGGCGATCGTAGGACCCGCTCCACCCCTCGAAAACGGTTTTGTCGGCGAGCAGGCGGCTACGGATGGCGGGTGCCACCGCGGCGCCGCCGGTCAGAACGGCGTTGAACCAGGCGAGTCCTTCCAGGCTCCGGCTGTGGATCCACAGTGGCAGCAGCCCTGATACGAGGCGAGCGGCCAGCTCGGTATCACCGTGTTCGTGACTCCAGGTGAACGCTGCCCGCAGGTTGTCAATCTCGATTTCGGCCTGCTTGATATGCCATTGATAGCCGTCAGGCGATTGGGTTTCGAACAGTGCGGTGTAGTGGTCGCGGTGGCGGCGGCCAAGCGTATCGGTCTCGCCGGCTTCGTCGACCTTCTCCAGCGCGTACTGGCGCACCGTCTCCAGCATCGAATAGCGTGTGGTGGGTCCGGTGCTATCGGCTGTCACCAGCGATTTGTCGACCAGCTGAGTAATCCAGGCAAGGGTCTGATTGCGCGTCAGATCAGTGCCGGCGACGACCGCGTGGGCGGCACTGAGGTCGAACCCACCCAAAAATACCGCCAGCCGGCGAAAGGCGACCCTTTCCGGTTCGCTGAGCAGGTCGTGTGACCAGTCAATTGAGGCGCGCAGGGTCTGCTGGCGCGGCACCACCGTGCGTGCACCACCGGTCAACAGCTGCAATCGCTCATCGAGTCCGTCGCGGATCTCGGTCAGCGACAACGCTCGAACCCGTGTCGCGGCAAGTTCGATCGCCAACGGCACCCCGTCCAAGCGTCGACAGATCTCAACTATCGTGGCGGCCCCGTCGTCGGTGCTGGCGAATTCGGGCCGGACCAGCCAGGCGCGCTGGGTGAACAATTCCACTGCTTCGTCGGCTAGCGACAGAGACGGAGTTGGCCAGGTCACCTCGCCGGCCACCCCGAGGGGTTCCCGACTGGTCGCCACGATGATCAGTTCCGCGCTGGCCGCCAACAGCGTGTCGATCAGCCGCGCACACGCATCCAGCAGATGCTCGCAATTGTCGAGCACCATCAGCAATTGCTGGTCGGCGACGAAGCGGACCAGGGTGTCGACCGGGGAGCGGTCAGTCTGATCCGGCAGGCCGAACGTGTGCGCTATTCGCTCGGCGACCAGATCCGGATCGGTGATCGGCGCCAGGTCCACGCACCAGGCTCCGTCGCGGAACTTGTCGACAAAATCATCGGCCAGTTGCAGCGCCAGCCGCGTCTTGCCGACTCCGCCGGAGCCGGTCAATGTCACGAGACGGTTGGAGGCAACCAATAGCCTCAGTTCGTTCAGCTCGGCTTCGCGTCCGACGAAACTTGTCAGCGGAGTTGGAAAATACCGCTCAGGCAACGCTTTTCCGGCTCGAAGCGGCGGAAAGTCAGTGGGGAGGTCAGGGTGGCAGAGCTGCGTGACCCGCTCCGGATACGGTATGCCGCGTAGCCGGTACACCCCGAGATCAACCAGCCATGCCGTCGGTGGCAGCCGATTCGCGATCGATTGCTGGGCTGTCTCCGACAACACCGTCTGCCCGCCGTGGGTCAGATCGCACAGCCGCGCCGCGCGCTTCACCAGGGCTCGCAGGCGTGCGCAGGGGTCAACTAGCGGCAGCTCGTCGGTGTGTATTGCGATCCGGGGCCGGATCGGCTCCGAGGGCGCACGCTGCAAAGCCAGTGCACAGGCCACCGCGTCGTCAGCTTCCACGAACCCGGCGGCAAACTTGTCTCCGCGGTCCTGCGCCGCTAGACGTTCGCCACGATGGGCGGTCACGACCTCGGCGAGCGTGCTTTGTAGTCCTGAGAGGCCGGTCGTCGACGACTCCGTCAGAGATTGCCAGGGTGGGCGGAGGTCGCCGGGACCGACGACGAGGACTGTTCGCGCTGTGGAAGACGGCGAATGCGCTTCGCTCGGGTTCGCTGACATCTATCGTCCTCTAGCCCTGTGCTTTCGTGCCGGTTGCATGTTGTGAATGAGGGAAGGTGCTCTGAGCTGGGATAATTCGACTTGCCAAACGTTGAATCAGTCCAGTTCGAGGAGCACCTTTCTGGTGAGTTAAGTCTATGTCGTGTTGCCCAGGGTGCTCACCGAACTGCGCAACCGGGGTGGTCGTAACATCCTGTTCGTCTGCTATGACGGCTTGCCGGGCCTGCCTGAATCGATCACCGCGCAGACGGCTCGCGGGAATAACACCGTTGTGTCAGGTGTGTTGCGCTTGCGCTGCTGCTTGAGCGAGTTGCAGGCGGGACGAGATGTTGAGCTTGGTGTAGATCCGGTTCAGGTGCGAATGCACCGTTCGGGGTGAGACGTTCAGTTGCGCAGCGATGTCTTTGTCTCGGAGACCAGCACTGATAAGCCGAACGACGTTACGTTCGGCCGGGGTCAGCGACGCCCAACCGCTAGACGGGCGTCTGGATTTGTCCTTGCCCTTTTCGTCGCCTCGGCAGGCGTACGCAATGGCCTCAGCCGTCGACAGGGCATTGCCCTGAGCCCAAAGCCGCTCAAAGTCATTCTGCTGCATCACTTCTCGCAGCGTTCCGACAGCGGTTTCGTAGCTGGCGTCGTAGACCCTGGCACGGACCGCACCGGTGCGATCACGGGCGCTCACCGCTGAGCCGAACAGCCGTGCTGCGTCGTGGTGTCGCCCAGTGGCCGCGGCCACCGATGCCAGTAGTTCGATCAGATCCGGGACGCCCAGAGTTGCCTCAGTGTCGGCCGCCACCGCCAGCGCGTCCCTGGCATCTCGTTCGGCTTGATCAAACCCACCCTCGGCCATGGCCACTCGGCCACGAATCTCCAGCAGCAGTATCCGATGCATACCCGAACTCACGGACAATGCGTCGTCGGCCCAACGGCGCGCCGCGGCCAGGTCGCCGGATGCCAGTGCGGCGCGAGCGACCGGATTGCCGTTTATCGCCAGTAGTTGGGGCAGCGCGCACGCGTCGCATGCCGCCCGAGCTGCACTGAGCGCCCCGGCCACATCACCGGCGGCGAGGAATGTGTCCGTAACCGCGCCGAAGCCGAACGCGCGGTGGAAGTCGATCAGTTCGGCAGCGGCCTCGACACATGCACCTGCCGCCGCGTGCGCCCCGCGGATATCCCCCTGGCACGCGAGGGCTTCGGCCAGGACGGTCAGACTCTGGGAGCTGAACAGCGGGTCGTGTGCAGCCTCGGCCTCGGTGGCTACCTGGCGGGCCTGCTCGGCCGCCAGCGTGAGCTCTGCGCGGTGCAGATGCGCCAGTGCCAGGCAAAGGCGGCACAGTCGAGCAACCGACCAGTCACCGACCGCATCGCCGAGGACTGCCCCTTTTTCAGCGGCGAGCCGCATCGTATCGAGGTCCCCGGCCACGAACGCCGAATACGCCTGCACGCCATAGATCTGGCTCAACCGCCAATCGTCGTTCATTGCCGGGGACAGCGCGATGGCCTGTTCAAAGTAGGGCAGGGCGAGTTCGGGGCTGTAGCTACAGGTGAAGCCGCAGGCGGCCAGCGCCCAGGCAAGCAGTCCCGGTTCATCGAGGTGCCGTGCGATCGAAACCGATTCCTCTGCCTGCTCGACCTGCCCGTAATTCCCGATCAACGCGTCGAAGATCGCTTTGTCCGCGAGTGCGCGGGCACGCGCGCCAGGCGCCATCGTGGCGCCGACGAGCACCGCGTTGAACCATGCCAGTCCTTCCAGCGTCCGGCTGTGGATCCACAGCGGGAGTAGTGATGAGGCGAGACGTGCGGCAAGCTCCGGCTCGCCATGGTTGCGGCTCCACGTGAAAGCCGCCCTGAGGTTGTCGATCTCGAGTTCCGCCTGCGCAATGTGCCAGCCGTACCCAGCGGTCACCTCGGAGCCGAACAGGGCTGTGTAGTGATCACGGTGGCGTGCCCGGATGGCGTCTGATTCCCCGGCCTTCTCGAGCTTTTCCAAGGCGTACTGCTGCACGGTCTGCAACATTCGGAAGCGTGTCGATTCTCCGGTGCTGTCGGCTATCACCAGCGATTTGTCCACTAGCTGGGTGAGTTTGTCGATGATCAGTCCGCGCGGCAGGTCAGTGCCGCCAGCCACAGCATGGGCCGCATCAAGGTCGAAACCACCCCGAAATGGCGCCAAACGGCGAAACACCACGCGCTCGGGTTCGCTCAACAAGTCGTGCGACCAGTCCTCCGAAGCCCTCAGTGTCTGTTGGCGTGGGACCACCGTGCGCGCACCACCGGTCAACAGTTGGAAGCGCTCGTCCAGCCCGTCGGCGATCTCGGCCAGTGACAACGCTCGAACCCGGGTCGCGGCAAGTTCGATCGCCAACGGCACCCCGTCTAGGCGCCGACAGATCTCGGCTACCAAGGCAGCATCACCATCGGTGTCGGTGAAACCCGGCCGGACCAGCCGAGCGCGCTGCCGGAACAACTCGACAGCCTCGTCGCCGAGCGAGAGCGAAGGGGTTTTCCAGGTCACTTCGCCGGCTACGCCGAGAGGTTCGCGACTGGTCGCCACGATGGTCAGCTCTGCGCCGGCGGCCAACAAGGTATCGGTCAGTCGCGCGCACGCGTCCAGTAGATGCTCGCAATTGTCGAGCACCAGCATCAATTGCCGGTCTGCGATGAAGTGCACCAGGGCGTCGACCGGGGAGCGGTCCGGTCGATCAGGCAGGCCCAACACGTGTGTCACTCGTTCGGGAATCCGATCCGGATCACTGATCGGCGCCAGGTCCACGCACCATGCTCCATCGCGGAAACGGTCGACAAACTCCTCGGCCACTTGCAGCGCGAGCCGCGTCTTGCCCACTCCGCCAGAGCCGGTCAGCGTCACAAGACGGTTGCCATCAACCAGCCGACGCAGCTCGGTCAACTCCGCATCGCGTCCGACGAAACTCGTCAGCGGCGTCGGAAAGTAAGGCTCGTGCCCCGCATTTCCGGTTCGAAGCGGCGGAAAGTCGATCGCAAGATCGCGGTGGCAGAGCTGCGCCACCCGCTCCGGATACGGTATGCCACGCAGCCGAAAGGATCCCAGCTCAACCAGCCAGGTCTCCGAGGGCAGCCGATCAGCCATCAATCGCCGGGCTGTTTCCGATAACAACGTCTGACCGCTATGGGCCAGGTCGCAGAGCCGTGCAGCACGTTTCACCAGGGATCGCGGGTGTGCGCACGGCTCGACCAACGGCAACTTCTCGGTGTGCAGAGCGATCCGCGGCCGAATCGGTGCCGCGGGAGCGCCCTGCAGAGCCATGGCGCAGGCCACTGCATCACTGGCGTCTGCGAACGCGGCGGCGAACTTATCTTCGTGGTCCTCCTCCACCAGCCGTTCGCCACCATGGGCGGCAACCGCTTCGGCGAGAGTACTTTCCAGCCACGACAGCCCGGTCGTCAATGACTCAGTCGGGGGCTGCCATTGCGGCCGGGAGTCTCCGGGGCTGACCACAAGGACCGTTCGCGCCCGGGAAGGTGACGAAAGCACCGCACTCGCATCCGACATCATTTACCGTCTCTCAGAGGCAAGGATGCTCGCGCAAGCGGGCAACACCCTCCATTCCCCCCGGATGGATCAGCTGTGCATCCGTGCAGTCCTAAGGCTTACTTTCCGTGATCTAGGTACTTCTACCGCCAGGTCTCCGCGTCACGATACCAGCGAGATTTCGGCATTCTTGCCGATGTTCTATGGGGGCGTGCTGTCGCACAGTGGTGGCGGCAGAGCTGCGCTTGCCGAGTCGGCCGCCTCGCGGCGGAACTATTTCGCCGGTCTCCAACTGATCGCGATCTCTCGAACGAGGGCAGCGGCAACAAGGGCGTCCAGGGTGTTGCTCGGTGGCGCGCCACGGGACGCCGCCGAGGTCCGAATTCGACGCATTGTTTTTGCGGGATTTGTTGTGCCAGCAAACTCGAATCGAATATCTAATCCGTTTATGCGTGAACCCTTCCGGTGCCGCAGAAAATGCGCGTGCCCGTCGTTGGATTCCGTAAGTGAATCTTGGCTCCGCGCCGTAACACCCCCGGCAGCGGCGGCAACGGCGCCTCGTGTGCGGGGCTGTCTCGTTTGCTGGCCAGGTCAGATGGCGTCGAGTACGTCGTTCCACACTGCGAGGGGGAACTGCAGAACCGCCGCGCCGATATCGTCGGCGCCGGCCTGGATCGCGTCGAGGAATGTCGTCGGACCCCCGCTGAGCAGCGCCTCCCAGATGTGGAACATCGCCATCTGCGGCGCGGTGATCACGTCGCGCACGTCGACGAAGAGCTCGGTGAGCAGTCCCGGATCTTCGGCGACCGGCTGCCCGTTCCAGCTGA
>NZ_JBYCLD010000038.1:0-9144 GCF_057473725.1 Mycobacterium sp. TH-M11
TCGGACCGCTGTCCGCGCCCGCCACCTGGGCCGGATCCACCCCGGTCGCCACCGCTAACGTGCAGTGGCTGTCATCGGGAACAACCTGGGATGCGGCCCCGAAAATGCACACCGCCGGCACCGGACAGATAGCAGCAATGGCGCCGATGGCAGGCATCGCCGCCGCGGCCGCCGCCCGCAAAATCAAACCACCAAGCGTCAGCACAATCCTGCAGGTCACACCCCCGCGCTACAAGATGCCCCGCCCAACCTCGGGCGGATAGCCGAGAAGTTCGGCGAGCCTGGATTGCCCCGAAGAGCGGCGTCTGGAACCTCAGGTCACCGGCGGGTAGCACCAGCCTACGAGAGCAACAGAACCCGGACCGCCACGGTGCTGCCGGTCTCAACCACGCTGCTTACAAAAGCCCACCGGTAAGCGGGTCTCACTGCGGGACAACATGATTCGATTCTCGACGTCGACCGCGTTCCGGATAAGCTACGGCGGCCTCCCTGGCGGTGATTAGGTTAGACGTCGACGCTCGGTCCCCACCGCGCTGAACACCATCCGCCCGTGCGCCTTCTCAGCCCGCACAGCAATGCACGTTTTGACTGCCCGAATGCTTCGCGACTTTCAAGCTTCCGAAGGCCGAGGGCTTCCCGACCAAACACCCTACGACAGCGAAATCAGCACTGGGGTAAGGATTTACGCAACCAGCGACGCTCGGTCAAACTTGGTCGATCCGCCGAAGAGTCACCAGTGGGTGTCAACGCCGCGGACGTTGTTCTGCACCGTGTCGAGGCAGTACAACTGCCGAGCGATCGCCACAAACTGGCCGGCCTGGATGATTGTCAGGTACGGGTAGGTGTTTTTCACCCCGGATACGCCTTCCCAAATGCTGTGGTCGTGGCGGATGTAGTCGCAAGCGTCTTTCGCGACCAGGATCGCGTTGGCATCGCTGGGGCGCTCAACACCTATGTGATCAAGCGCCTGAATGAAAGTGGCGTCTGTTTCGTTGGTGATAGCTGGATTCGGAGCAGGACTCGTTGGGTCGGCGTGCGCGGGCGCGACCGTAACCACCGCAGCTGCGGCGCCCACGGACGTAATGAGCACCTTCGCTGCGCGCATCGCACTCTTGGCCGTTACGAACCCACGCCGCGGCATCGCGTAAGGGGTTAGCGCGGAAGCCGGTTGCCCTGATGACATCGTTGTTCTCTCCATCTACTCGCAATGTCGATGCCTCGAGAGGATCGCAACCGTTAAACGCTGAGGCACACCGGCGCGACGGGGCCCGTATCACTCCCATGATCGTAGTTGGCGCTTGCGGACTCGGCGAAGCTCAATTCGCCAATTTTTCAACAGTTTTTGCACCTGTTCACTTACGAGAGTGCAATTCACCTGGCGTTCATCGGAGCTTCTTGATGCCGCAATGCGCTCGGAGGCCGCCCGGCCGCTGCGCTGCCGGTCGGCACGCCGATCTCAGTTCACGGTGAGAGTCGGACGGTGCCGCCAGGCGGCGGACTCGGCGGCTCCGCTTGGGGCGCCGGCGCCTCCTCGTGCTGACCCGGTGAAGCACAACAGTTCGAGGAACCCCCTCGTTCTGGCTGCGACGGCGGTTGGCGTGGTGCGGGCGGTGCCGCGACTGCAGGGGGTGGCGACATCGGCTGCGCCGTTGGCATCGGTAGTGCCGGGATCTGCGGCGGGGCCGGCGGGAGGATCCGACCCGCGGGGACCACGCCTACGAGGGAGGCGAGCACCACGCCGCGTATTTCCTTGCGAGATCCCGGCGCGGAGTAGGCCGACACGGGCCCGACGGAGAGCACCAGCACGCGCGACGGTACTGGCCCCGCCACGCTCGTGGCGGCCAACAGCCACGCTGTCACCGCCGCGCCGACGGCGAGCGTTGGCAGCCGGTTCATGACCAGCGGTTTCGACTCAGTCCGTGGTACGTGCGACCGAAACTCCATCGGATCTCCTGAACGCCGCGGCGAGGCATACCAAACCCCGCAAGTTAAGGCGTAGTATACCTGGTGTTCATGTTTGATACATGTTTCGTTAACTGCAAACGGGCTTCCAATTAGATGTCTGTTGAGCAAGCCCCGACTGGATAGAGAGCGGAGTACCTACCATGTCCACCAG
The DNA here is from genome assembly GCF_057473725.1 of Mycobacterium sp. TH-M11. NCBI lineage: Bacteria > Bacillati > Actinomycetota > Actinomycetes > Mycobacteriales > Mycobacteriaceae > Mycobacterium > Mycobacterium sp. TH-M11. The sequence goes on from NZ_JBYCLD010000038.1 coordinate 2,117, forward strand.
CATCAGCAACCGGGCCGCGGGCCTGGTGATCGCCGCCATCTTGGCGGCCACGGCCGCGATTTCGTCCGCGGGCGCAGCAAAGGCCGATCCCGACTCACAGTTCCTGACGCTCCTTGACCACAAGGACATCTCCGCCACCACGAACCCCGCAAGCCTCATCGTCTTAGCCCATCGAGTGTGCGGCCAACTCGATGCCGGCACCCCGGCCGATTCCGTAGCAGACCAGATGAAGGCCAGATCGTTTCAGGCGTACCCGGCTGACCGCTCGCTACCCCAAGACCGCCTCATGCGCACCATCGACAAATTCATCACCGCATCGGTAGATGCCTACTGCCCGAACGACCAGGGCAAGATCGCCGCCATCGCGTCCTGAACCGCCGCGTACCTCCAGCGGTCGGCGTGAAACAAATCCGGTACGACGGTCAACCAGACCTTGCGGCGCTCATCGACGATGAGGTGGGGATGGCCCTGATCCGCAGCGCGATAGCGACCGCCAGACCCAGGCGAGCGGCCGCGAAGGTCATGCCGCCGGCTGAATACCGGCTGCCTACAGCGCACCTCGGAGCAGTGTCCGCTCTCGTGCGTGCAATTGGGCGCCCAATGGGCTTGGCGTCACAACTGAACGGCGTTAGTCCTCGTCCAGGATCAGAGCCATCTCCGGACAGGACGCCACCCCGTCGCGCGTCAGCGCTGCGTCCCCGGGCCGGACGTCGTGCTCCTTCAGGATCGAGTAGCCGGCGTCGTCGATAGGAAAAAGCCGCGGATCGACTGCGTAGCACTGTGCATGCCCCACACATCTCGACTGTTCGAGACGAACCTTCATCGGGTTGCTCTTCTAGGACCGGACACTCGTCGATTGTAGAAGGCCCAGTGCCCGCCGCGCCCGGCGCGTTGGAGTGACCATCGGACCGCCGAGCATATCGACTGTCGCACAGCGGGTAGTGAAACACCAAGAGCGACAGGATGAACGCGTGCATGAGTGGCCGGGTCCGCTCCTGGGCATCCTGGTGCTCGATGAGTCGCTGGACGCCCACAGACTCGCGCTGTTGGCGCTGATTGCGGCCCCGGTGGTAATCGCCGCACGATTGCTATGGCCCGGCGGCGAGGCGGCGACGCTCGCGGCCGGGGCTGGCTACACATGGCCGACATACAAGGCCGACACCGAGAAGGTGCCGTTAAAGATTAGCCGCACCGCAAACCAGTAGCGTGTCCATCGAACATTCTGCCGAGAATCCGCGGGGAGGCGACGGATGACGAAAGAAAATATCGCCATAGTGCTTGCGTTGAGCGCCGCGCTGGTATCGGCGCTCGGATCGGTCATCCGTCAACGTTCCGCGCATGAGATCGTCGATCGACCGGTCGGCGCGTGGGAGTTGTTCCGCCTGTCATTGCGGGACACCCGATGGTGGCTCGGCGGTGCGGCCGCCGTGACCAATCGCGCTCTGCAGGTGGCGGCGCTGAGCCTGGGGTCGGTGATGTTGGTAACCGCGCTGCAGGTGACGAAGCTGCTCTTCGCCTTACCGATCAACGCGCGGGTTACGCATCACCGGGTAACCGCTCGAGAATGGTTCTGGGCCGCGTCGCTGGCCGCGGCGGTGGCGGTCGTAATCGTGGTCGGCCATCCGACGTCGGACCAGCAACGCGCCCCGCTGGAAACGTGGGTGGTGGCGGCCCTGGTCATGGGCCCGACATTGGTGTTGTGCGTGCTGGGCGCCCGGATTTGGCCTGGTGCCGTCGCCGCGATTCTGCTGGCGGTAGTGGCGGGTTCGTCGTCGGGGTTGTTCGCGGTGCTGACCAAGGGTGCTCTCGATGCGGCCCGCGGTGGCGTCGGAGCGCTGCTGTGTGCACCCGAGCTATATGCCTTGGTCGGTGTCGCATTGGCCAGCATGGTGTTTCAGCAGGCATCTTTTCGCGCTGGCGCGCTGACGGCTTCGCTGCCGACCATGACCTTGTCCAAACCGGTGGTGGGATGGATCTTGGCCATCACCGTGCTCTCCGAGCACCTGCGCGTCGAGAGCGCCGAGATTGTCGTCCTGGTGGCGGCGCTGGCCGTTATGATCGTGTCGACGGTAGCGCTGAGCAGGGGAGAAGCCGCCGACGTGGCGGCGCTCGACGGGCGGCGGTCGGAAGTCGTCGCGCAATTGCCGAAGCCGTCGGAACGCTAGTCTGATCAGGCCGGTGTTGATCCCCGAAATGGCCGAAGCGCTGCCACGGGCGCCGCTGTTGCTGGGTTGCCGAGGCGCCGGATAAAGACAGGGGACAGGATGGGCGCCAATACACACAGTCGGCACAGCAGAGCTTCCCGCGATGTGATGTGACTGGGGGCCCTTACTGTCCCGCAACCACACTGCTCCCGCGTGTCATATCTGTAACATCGCTATTCAATCAAACGGGCTCTTCGCGACCTTGCCGAGGTCGTGATCGGTGGAATCAGACTCAAGCCCAAGAATTAGCTAGACACCGTCATCCTGTCCTCGTCGCCGAATTCGCCAGACGGTGCCCGATTGGCCATCCATCATCAACGGTTCACCGTCTTCGATGATCCGCAGCAGCGACGGGATAGCAACTATCGTTGGAATTTGGAGTTCGCGCGCGATGACCGCCGAATGCGAAAGCGTGTTACCACGTTCTATCAACAGCCCGCGAATGGACGGGAAGAGGGGAGCCCAGCCCGGGTCGGTACGGTTCGCGACGAGAATGCAGCCATTCAAACCAGCGACAGAATCAGGATTTCCTACCACGCGAGCTGGTGCCTCGACAACTCCTGGATAACATCCGATGCCCTTAAGTGTTTCGACGTAGGATATGTCTTTGTCGACTTGATTCTCATGCCACTGACCTGGCAGATAAGGCGAACCCCGGGTCTTAATCCGGTGTGGCACATAGGATTTCTCGTATTCAGCAAATTCGTGCCGCCGCAGTGCGACAAGGTCGGTCAGATTTGTGGTGACGCTCTTACCGAGATGATAGTCCCACAATTCTTCTACCGTCAGGTAAAAGATGTCGTTAGTCGCCGTCAACACTCCGCTTTTGGACAGCCTGTCCCCCAATGCTATGAAGATGCTCCGGTATAGGCCGTACATGCGGGAGCGGTCGAGCCGCAGGTTTTCTCTTACTTTTACTGCGTGGCGGGCCTGCCGCACGGACTTTTCGAACGCTTTCACGCTACGGTGTGAAAGCGAGGCGCGGACTCGATCCCGAGCTTCGTTGAATTGGTCCGCCTCGATACTGGTAGGCACGGCCGATTCGACCGCCGGTGAGTCCAGATAGTTCCGTAGTATGTCGAACAGAAACGACGCATCCTCACGGAGCGAGACGGTCTCCAGCTTCAGCTCACCCATACACCGGTCGCCGTATAACCTCACATATTCGTCCACGTTCTTGACGAAGGACGGAAAACTCGATCGCAGTTTTTCCATAAGCGCTGGATTTGTCTCGGCGCGAATCAATTCTGCAAGTTCAGGTTCCCCGCGAGCCAGCCTCGCTAGTTCAATCAAACGGCGAGTCGGCTCGACGGAATCGATCCCGTCTATCCCGCTCAGAAGACGGCTCACTAATTCTTCGGTTTGCTGGGAATCGTTCGGCGTCGATGCGACAATCCTTCGAAGTTTGCCGGAGGATTTCATCACGCGAAAGTCATTCAGAATTGGCGCGTCCCATTTTTTGAGAAGCTCGTCGTCTAAATACGAAAGATAGTCCATAAGTTCACTTATGGAGGCGCTGCTCAGACGCTCTCGCGGAATGCTGTCGTAGACACCAGCGAACCGACCGCTGAACTTTTTGATTCTGTGATCGGCTGTTAGCATTCGCGGCGCTAGCCGGGCGTACATGTAAGCCAACCGCGGTGCGCGCCGTAACACATTCCATCTGGAGATGTCGGGAACTATGAAGTCAAGCGGCTCCTCGACGCCGAGCATCTTCTCGAGGTCCTCACGCGTCTGTTGGATAGACGGCAGCATCTCGCAGCCCTCGTACCAGGTGGTGAGGTTGTAATACACGCGTCCCTTCAGCAGACCCAGAATACGGCGAAAGGAACGCTCATGCCGGCGCAGTGTGCGGGCGGGCGTGCCTACCGTCTTGAAGAAGGTGCGGTAGCTGTATTCGTGCACCCTGCTGGCGAACGAGAAGGTCAGCGGGGTCGTGACACCGTTGAAGCTTTCCTGGACATTGCTGTCATCCCATACGGTGACGGGCTCAGTGCGATCGAGCGCCGGGCACTGACGGATGGTTAGCGGACGAGCCTGCAGGACGTGAAGTGTCTCATCGTCGAAGGCCCACTCAACGTCGACGGGATGCTCGAACGCTCGAGCCAGGCGCTGACCGACCGATTCAAGCCTTAGCACTTCGGCCGTGGTCAGACAGCGCCTGCCGACGTCCTCGCAGGTCACAGCTTTCTGCAAGGTGCCGCAGCCGCTGGGCGCTCGGACTACCGCTTCTTCTTTGGCCGCAATCCGCGACGCGACCTCAGCGCTGTTTCGCACGACGAACTCGTCGGCATCAACGATCCCGCTTACTACTCCGACGCCCAAGCCCCAAGCCGCCGAGATGAGGGTTTCGTTTTCGTCGCCATTGTTCGGGTTGGCACTGAACAGCACACCAGAGACTCGGGAATCGACCATCTGCTGGACAATGACCGCCATTTGACGCTCGGCGATGCTGATGCGCGCCCAGCCCGCGTAGGTGGCCACTTTTTCGCTGTAGGCGGACGCCCAGCACCGAACGATGCTGTCGGCCACGTCAGCGAGGGTCCGTTGATTGAGGAACGTTTCAAGCTGACCCGCGAACGAGTGCGCCGTCGTGTCTTCGCGGCGCATCGACGACCGAATCGCGTAGGGTCCGGGGCCCAGTTGGTCGAGCTTTGTCGCCAATTCCTCGATCAAATAGAAGTCCAGCGAGGACTGGCGGACCGCCTCGGAGAGACACGCCAGTGTCCCCGCAGTAGCGACACCGGAATTATCAGATTCAGAAAAGATCGCCTTAGCAAAACTTTCCGCACACTTGCTGCTTATATGCTCGGTGAATACCTGAGTCGGCAAAACACAGAAGTTTGGTACTTCAAAGCCCGCACGACTGATTTCCACAAGTCCCCAGGCCTTGCCGCCGATGCGCCAGCTATCCGGTTCTCGGACAGTCTCCTCGAATGTGAGAACATTTCGCATGCCTAGCTAGCCTCGGTTTTTCGTGCGGCCCCTGATGGAGGGAGCGGGGGCCGGGTTTCGCCCTGTTGGTGATATCGATTGTGGCATGCGGGTGTGGCAAATCGCTGGCTGTCGAGCTTTCCTAATGCCGTGGCTTGTTCGGTGAATGGCCGTGGGTCTGGTTGTAGCGGGCCTCGAAGGCTTTGAGGCGGTTGATGATGGTCTCAAGGCCGGTGAAGCCTTTGGGCCAGAGTGCTTTTCGTTGGACGATGGAGAAGCAGATCTCGATCTGGTTGAGCCAGGACGCGTGCACCGGGGTGTGCGCCATGATCGCCTTTGCGCGCCGAGATCGACGCGGGAAAGGCAACTTCCGGCCCCCGACGAACTTACGAGCCAGACCACGTAGGCGAGGGCATCGGCGACGGCCGTCACGGTAGCCAGGACCTCACCGGCAGGCATCCCTTTCGGGAACCGGTTGGCGATGACATGCGCGGCGGCGCCGTTGACGTAGTCCATCGCGATCCACAGTTGCCCGTCGGAGTCGCCGGGATAGTCCAATCCCGGATGCGGGGGTGATACGGACGGTCTCGCGCATGAAACGGCCGCGGTACTTGCGGTCGTCGCCAGACAGGACTTTTGGGGCACTCCAGTGCGGTAACCGCGGATGCTGGGCCAGGAAGTTGCCCGCCTCATCGCGGCCCAAGGCCCGTAAAACGCTGTATCCAGCGAAAATCGCACCGCTGGTGACCGGCATGCCCGTCGCAAGCAGGGCGTACGCCGATCGGCACCCTGGAGATCCGTAACAGCACGTGGACCGCAGAGCCAGCGTCCAGCCGTTGCCGACCCGGGCGCGACCAGGAAAGCCCTAGAAGTTTCGGGGAGCGAAAGACTCAACGAGCCATAACCGCAGCGAGATTTTTTCGCTTCCCCACCCGCTTACGTCACTCGGCATTCACCGACACGTCGTTACGCCGACACGGTTGCCAGCGCGGTTGCCAGGCCGGTACTGCCCCATGTCTGCAGCCCACAGCAGCGTCATAATCGACGCCATCCGGTCAGAGCCGGATCTGTTAAACGACGGTTACCGCAGGTGAACAGTTGTTACTGCCGGGTGAACAGTTGCCGACACATGGCTTCGGGTCGGGCGCGGACTCGGGGGCGCGGCTAGTCTCATGCACGGAAAGATCGGCGGATCGATCGAGAGATAAGGAAACAGCAATGTCGTTCGTGACCACCCAGCCGGAGGCCTTGTCGGCAGCGGCAACCAGTCTTCAGGGTATCGGCGCGGGTATGCAGGCCCAGAATGCGGCCGCAGCGGCTCCCACGACGGGTGTGGTGCCCGCTGCCGCCGACGAGGTTTCAGCACTCACGGCCGCCCAGTTCGCCGCGCATGCGCAGCTCTACCAGGCCGTCAGTCAGCAGGCCGCAGCAATCCATGAGATGTTCGTCAACACGTTGAGCACCAGCGCCGGTTCCTACGCCGCTACCGAGGCTGCCAACGCGGCATCTGCCGGCTGAGTGTTGGCCATGAAGCCTGTCCCACTGTGGTGCCACGCGCGGTGGCTGCCAGTTAGCGGGAAAGGGGGGTTCAGCCGGGTGTTCCAAGTCGGCGGTGACCTCAGGTAACGCGTCCGACTTTTTTGTTCGTCGCAGTCGATCACTACACAAGCAAGGAGAGAGATATGCCTACACGTTTTATGACTGATCCGCACGAGATGCGGGCAATGGCTGGACGTTTCGAGTCCCACGCCCAGACCGTCGAGGACGAGGCCCGCAAGATGTGGGCCTCGAGCCAGAACATCGCCGGTGCGGGCTGGAGCGGCACCGCGCAGATGACCTCGCACGACACCATGGGTCAGATGAACACCGCGTTCCGCAACATCGTCAACA
>NZ_JBYCLD010000039.1:0-8638 GCF_057473725.1 Mycobacterium sp. TH-M11
ACCCACAGCGTCGACGCCGACGACAGGCTGGTTTCGACGTCGCCGCCAGAAAACGAACCGTCGGCAAAACGCATGTCGTACATGCCAACCCAGGTCGGAAGGTTCGTGTGGGCGGTGCGCGCAATCTCGTCTGGCGACGGCACCACCGGCGTGGCCGCTTCGGTGTCCGACCAGGTGTCGCGGTGGCTTCCGAACACCGCTGTCGCCGTCGTCTTGACCTCGCCGTTTTGGCTCAGCTCGGCGATCCAGTGTTGGTTGGTGCGGTTGGTACGCGGAGCACGACGGCAGATCTCGAAGTCACCATCGGCGATGGGCGCCGCGAAATTCAGTGTCAGGGCCACCGGTTCACCGAGGCAACCCGGATGCACTTCGATCGCGTGGAGGATCGCCGCAGCCGTGACGCCGCCGAAGGGACCGACCATGTTCGCCCACTCCGGCTGAGTCCGACCTCGCACGACTTCGTCGTCGACGACCGCGAGTTCGATCGCGCGGTCCAACGGGTGCAATCCGGGCATCGCTGACAGTCTCCTGAGTTCGACTATGTGCCAGGGGGGTTCGCGCCCCTCGCCGCCGCCCGTAGCCTACATCTGGCCAAACAAGCATCGGGACAGGTCGCGATCGCTAGACTTCGGATGTGGCATTCGATCCGGTGTTTGCTCGCGACGTCGTGCTGACGCTGGCCCAGGCCGCGTACACCGTGATGGACGGCAGCCCCGCCGCCCTACCGGCCGGATACCGCCAAACCGGCCTCATCCAGGCCGACACCGTGGCGCTCGCCGCGATGACCGATCCGCACCCGACGGTCGCCGCGATGACCAAGGACACCAACATCTTCGGGCTGATGGGGCGCAATCTGGCCGACCGCAGGGCATTCCTGTCATTTCGGGGCACGTCCGATGTCGCCGAGTGGTTGGCTGATATCGACGCGGTGCCCGATGACTACCGCCCGATCAGCGGGTTCGGACAGGTGCATTCGGGTTTTCAGGACATCTATGAACTCGTTCGCGCTGATATCGTGGCCCAGCTGGCCGCGGCAACCGCCGGCTGCGACCAGATTCTCGTTACCGGCCACAGTCTGGGGGCCGCGCTCGCGGTTCTCGCGGCACCGGATATCGCCCGCAACATGCCGCCGAACGCGATCGAACCCCGGCTGATCACATTCGCCGGGCCAAGCGTTGGTCTGAGCGACTTCGCCGCACATTTCAACGCCGTGATCGAAAGCTGTTACCGCGTTGTGAATTTCCTCGACATCGTGCCCTATCTGCCTCCTGCCCCGTACGTGCACGTGGGCGCGCAGATCACCGTCGACAGTGGTGGAGCGATCCAGGTCGGCTGGCGGCACAGTCTCGCCGCGTATCGCGACGGATTGTCGGCCTATATCGCGGCTCAGCAGTGACGCAGAACTCCCGGCACCGAAGCGGTCAAGCACCTCGGATGCCGGGAGTCTGGAACACCCTTCAGGCGCCTACCTCGATGACACCCGCGCGCCACAGCACGGCGTACAGCTGACGCAGCGGCACAGACAGCAGCCGAGCGGCTCCGTCGACCAGCGGGTCGCCGCCCATCAGGCGGGGGCGCGGCGAGGTCTTCGGCGTCACCGGTGCCGGGTCAGGCACCACCGTGAGCCGTGGCGCGGACGTCGGCGCTAGCACGTCGTCGTACAGAACAGCGGTCATGATCGCCTCCTACGCGTAAATCAAACGGGCACAATGCAATTGGGTGTCCGTCCGATACGGCGTCGAGCAGGCGAGAGGCTAGGTGAGCCGGAACTGACTCAGCTGCAAGCCGTGCGCCGCAGGCCGGATCGGGACGAAACGCCCGGATATCGATCCGGACTAGAACTGGAACTCATGCGTCCCTCACCTCCTCGCGGTCGCTCTACGTGCGGATTGACCGCACTTATCACACGCAAACAGAGGTACAGAACCCGAGCATCGTCGGGAGACCGCACCCCACTCGTCAGAGTTTCGGCACTACACGGCGTATCCGGATCATTTCCGGAAGCCACTTGGGCTCAACCCTTAAGCCGGGAGGAGCTGTCCTGACCCTGGGCGTCTCTCGACGTTCGGGGTCAGTGGCCTGTGTCCGTGTAGACGCCTCACCTAACGAGGTGCTTACCCGGTCGATGATGCACGAACATCGCGCCCGCGTCAAACCACCGCGCCGAACACGCTGACCAGCCGTTATCAATCAGTGCCGCCGGTCCCCCGGCTTTCCCTGGGCCGGAGGCCGTTGAGCGAAAACGCGACGACGATGTCCGCGACATCGGCCGCGCTGACGCCGTCGTCGGTGGTGAGGCGGCGATGTGCGAGCTGACCGATCAGCGCCGCCAAGCTGAACGCGAGCATCCGCGGTGGAGCGCTGATCACCGTGCCCAGTTGCTGGGCCACGATCATGTGCTTTTCGATGTCGTCGATGAACCGCTCGTAAATGCTGCCGAGATGCTTCTCGAACTGATCCCCCAGCGCGTAAGCATCACGCAGCAAGAGTTTGGTGCCGGCCTTATCGGCCTCGAAGAAATCCAGGACTGCATGCACGGCGATGCGCAGTGGCTCCCAATCCCGATCCGGCCGGTCGTTCGCCGCGGCGATGGCGGCTGCGATGTGGGCGCGCAGGGCCTCTCCCTCGGCGGCCATCAGCGCGTGGAAGAGCTCGTCTTTGGATTCGAAATACCAGTAGACCGACCCGTACGCCAAACCTGCCTCGGTGGCAATCTGCGAGATGGTGGTGGCATGAAAGCCGTTGCGCGCAAACACCTTCTTTGCCGCAAACATGATCTCGTCGCGACGCTTGATCTTGTCCTCTTTACTGACAGCCCGCCGCCTGCGGGTGCCCCCGCCGTCGGTCACTTGTCAACCACCCGATCCAGAAGCGCTACGGCGTCGATGAATTCGGCGACCATGTCCAGTACCACCGTCTTGGCCGGTTGAACCTTGTCCATCGAGCCCACAACCTGCCCGACAAAGTAGGTAGCCAGTTCACGAGCCTTGGAATCAGCTTGGGCAGCGGCCTTATTGATGCGGACTTGGGCATCGCCCACCAGCGCGGTCTGCAGCGGCATCTGCAGCGGGTCAGGATTGCCGCCGTCCTCCCATTCGTCGGTCCACGCCGTGCGCAGCATGCGCGCCGGCTTGCCGGTCAGCGAGCGCGAGCGCACGGTGTCCGACGAAGTGGCGGCAAGGAACTTGTCCCGCACGACAGTCGGGGTCTCCGCCTCCTCGGTGGTCAGCCACACCGAACCGCACCACACACCCTCGGCGCCCAACGCAAGAGCGGCGGCGATCTGGCGACCCCGCGCGATTCCCCCCGCCGCGAGAACCGGAACCGGCGCTACCGCGTCCACCACCTCGGGAACCAGCACCATTGTCGACACTTCACCGGTGTGCCCGCCAGCCTCGGTGCCCTGGGCCACGATCAGATCGACACCGGTCTCGGCGTGCCGCCGTGCGTGCCGGGTAGTCCCGGCCAGCGAAGCGACCAGGACATCGCAACCGTGCGCTCGGGTGACCAGGTCGGCGGGAGCGGGCCCGAGGGCGCTGGCAATGAGCCGGATGCGATGGCTGAACGCGACGTCGAGCAGCGGTTCGTATCCCTTGGGTGAGATGTTGAGCTGGCCGCGCGGCCGCCGCGCCGGATCGCTGGAAGGTCTTATCCCGTAACGGATTAAGATCTCGTCGACGAACTGACGGTGTTTCTCGGGTAACAATTCGCGAACTTGGTCGCCGTCGATGCCGCCCCGGTCGGCGCCCACGTATTTGGGCGGCAGCAGCAGATCGACACCGTAGGGCTTTCCTCCGGTTTGCTGTTCGATCCAGCTGAGTTCACTGTCCAGGCGTTCGGGGCTGTGCGCGACGGCCCCCAAGATGCCCAAGCCGCCGGCGTTGGAGACCGCGGCCACCACGTCTCGACAGTGACTGAACGCACAGATCGGGAACTCCACGCCAAGCATTTCTGCCACTCTCGTTCGCATCGCAGTGACGCTACGAATTACTGATTGGTATGTCAATATGCGTCACGACTTTATTGATTGACACGTCGATCGCACCTGCATTGAACTGACTGACATGTCAATCAAACTTTTCGTTTGCAAAAGCGAGTCTTTTTGGTCCTTTGGGATCAACCGAGCCAACGTCGGGTCCCGTACAACGACCCGGCGGAGAAAGCAACCAGAAAAATTCGCTTCAGCGGCAAAAAATTCGTGTGGAGTTCCCACGAACTGAAACACCACTGAGAATCGAGTAAGACACGGATAAAGAACGGTGTCACGAGTTGACGAGGCCTCTCCCTGACATCACGATTAGGAATCGCATCCCAATGATGGACAACGGCGCTGAATGAGTGTCTAATAACGTTCTCGACCCCAGAAAACCCTCTGACATGCAAGGACATCGCAGGAACAAGTTCCGACAGAGCCAACACCGGCGTAGCGGCCGGCGGCATCTCTGGGCGGGGGCCCGGCGTTCCGACTCCCGGCGCGGGTAGCACACGCGGATATTGCCATTAGGGGGAAGTGACTGCTTTGGAGGCAAAAGTCGGCGGTGCAGTAGACATCGATTCGAGTCCCAACTCGACCAACGATGGCAGAAAAACGACAACGTCGGTTGCCGTCGCCAGAGGTCCGTTTCCCGCGCACGTGAACACACATTCACCGAAACGTTTGCGGCAAGCCACGCCACGTGCTAAATATCTGGCCATCAAAATTCTGCGGGATCGACGGCATGCCGTTGGCCTTTTAGACCCGATTAGGTAACGCGCGCTTAACACGCCACGCGTTACGTACAGAAAGAAGGCAAATTGCATACTTCCGAGACGAATCACGCCCCGCTGTCGTACTTCGACTCAGGCCGGCCGACGCAGCCCAGCGGACAGGATCCGACGACACCGATCGCTGTCATCGGCATGTCGTGTCGGCTACCCGGTGGGATCGATTCCCCGGAGCAGTTGTGGGATGCGCTGCTACGCGGGGACGACCTCGTCAAGGAAGTACCGGCCCACCGCTGGGACATGGACCAGTACTACGACCCTGAGCCCGGGGTACCAGGTCGCTCGATTTCGAAATGGGCCGCGTTCCTCGACGACCCGACCGGCTTCGACGCCGACTTCTTCGGTATCGGCGATCGGGAAGCACTCGCGAGCGACCCGCAGCACCGCGTCCTTCTGGAAACTTCGTGGGAAGCCATGGAGCACGCCGGTCTGACGCCTGCCCAGATCGCCGGAACGCTGACCGGCGTTTTTGTCGGATTGACCCACTCCGACTATTCCTACCTCGCAGCGGACGCCGCTGCGTTGGAGGGGCCATACGGGTTCTCCGGCACCAATTTCAGCCTCGGATCCGGACGCATCGCGTACGCCCTGGGCGTGCACGGGCCGGCGGTCACCGTCGACACCGCCTGCTCCTCTGGCCTGTTGGCGGTCCATCTGGGGTGTCGCAGCCTGCACAGCGGCGAGAGCAACCTCGTGGTGGCCGCCGGCGCTTCAGTGAGCCTGGAACCGCGCAAATTCGCGGCAGGGTCGGCCGAAGGCATGCTGTCTCCCACCGGGCGCTGCCACGCGTTCGACGCCGCCGCCGACGGCTTCGCGGTCGCCGAAGGCAGCGTGGTGCTACTGCTCAAGCGGTTGACCGACGCGACAGCGGATGGCGATCGGATTCTGGCTGTCCTGCGCGGAACCGCGGCCAACCAAGACGGAAGGACCGTCAACATCTCGGTTCCCTCGGTCAAGGCGCAGACGGCCGTCTACCGCGCGGCGCTGGCCGCGGCCGGCGTCGACGCCGCTAGCGTCGGCATGGTCGAAGCGCACGGCCCTGGGACACCCATAGGTGACCCGATCGAATACGAAAGCCTTGCCAACGTCTACGGCATCACCAGCCCGACTGCACTGGCCTCGGTGAAGACCAACTTCGGACACGCCCAATCCGCTTCGGGTCCGCTCGGGCTGATGAAAGCGATATTGGCGCTACAGCACGGTGTGGTTCCCCGGAATCTGCACTTCGAGCGGCTACCGCAAGCCGTTGCCCCAATTCGGACCAAACTCTTTGTGCCACAGGACACCACGCCATGGCCGACCAACGGCGGACATCCCCGGCGGGCAGCGGTGTCGTCGTACGGCTTCTCCGGAACCAACGTGCACGCCGTCGTCGAACAGGCTCCCGTGGTGATTCCCGCCGAGGAAGAGCCAGCGCCGTCCGCTGACGGGCCGCTGGTGTTCGCGCTGTCGTCGACGTCGCCAGATGCGCTACGCCAGACTGCGGCACGCCTAGCGGACTGGGTCGACGCGCACGCACAGCAGATCACTGGCTCGGATCTGGGCTACACGCTTGCGCGCCGACGGGCGCACCGCCCGGTGCGGACCTCGGTGACAGCCGGCGACCTGCCGGAGTTGACGACCGCGCTGCGCGCGATCGCCGTAAACGACCTCCCCTACGAGCCGGCCGCCGGTCGCGACGACCGGGGTCCGGTGTGGCTGTTTTCCGGGCAAGGTTCGCAATGGGCTTCCATGGGCGCCGAATTACTCTCCAAAGAACCCGTTTTCGCTGCGACCATCGCGCAAGTGGAGCCGCTGATCGCCGCTGAGTCCGGGTTCTCGGTCACCGAGGCCATCTGTTCGTCGGCGACGGTGACCGGCATCGACCGGGTCCAGCCGACCATCTTCGCGATGCAGGTCGCCCTGGCCGCGACCTTGAAGGCGTACGGCGTGACGCCGGGAGCGGTCATCGGGCACTCGATGGGTGAAGCCGCCGCGGCCGTCGTAGCTGAAGCGTTGTCGCTCGAGGACGGGGTCCGGGTGATCTGCCGGCGATCCCGGCTGATGCTGCGCGTCTCGGGAACCGGCGCCATGGCCTCGGTGGAACTGCCGGCGCAGCAGGTGCTTTCCGAGCTGATGGCGCGCGGCGTCAAAGACGTCGTGGTAGCCGTGGTGACCTCGCCGAAGTCGACGGTGATCGGCGGGGCAACCGAATCCGTCCGTCAGCTGGTCGCGGCGTGGGAGGAGCGCGAAATCATGGCCCGCGAGGTCGCCGTCGACGTCGCGTCGCACTCCCCCCAGGTGGACCCGATCCTCGATGAGCTGGCCGAAGTCCTGGCCGAACTCGAACCGCGGCAGCCGCAGGTTCCGTATTACTCGGCCACCCACTTCGACCCACGCGACCTGCCGGACTGCGATGCCGACTACTGGGTCGACAATCTCAGGTACACAGTGCGATTCGCCTCAGCGGTGCAGGCGGCACTGGAAGACGGCTTCCGGGTGTTCGCCGAGATGGCGCCGCACCCGCTGCTGACCCATGCCGTCGACCAGAGCGCCGCCTCCCTGGACATGCGCGTGGCGGCATTGGCCGGCATGCGGCGCGAGCAACAGATGCCGCATGGGCTGCGCGATCTCCTCGGCGATCTGCACAGCGCCGGCGCGGTGGTGGACTTTTCGGTGATGTACCCGAGCGGGCAGTTGATCGACGCACCGCTGCCGTCTTGGACGCATCGTCAGTTCGTTTACGAAACCGGCATCAAAGACCTTCGCTCGCAGGGCATCAACACGGTGGCGGTGCACCCATTGCTGGGCTCGCACGTGCGCCTGCTCGAAGAGCCCGAACGGCACGCCTGGCACGCAGAGGTCGGCACCGCCGTACTACCGTGGCTGGCCGACCACAAAATCCACGGCATCGCGGTGCTGCCGGGCGCCGGTTATCTCGAGATGGCTCTGGCAGCGGGCCGCGAAATCCTTGGCGAGACAGCCGAAATCCGTGATGTCCGCTTCGAGCAGATGCTGCTGCTCGACGAAAAGACTACCGTCGGGGCCTCGGCCACAGTCAGCTCGCCGGGTATCGTCCGGTTCGCGGTCGAGGCCGAGCAGGAAGGCGAACGTGCCCGGCGGTCCAGCGCGGTACTGCAAGCCGGCGAAGGTGACGACCATCCGCCGGCCCACGATATCGCCGCGCTGCTCGCAGAGCACCCGCGCCGGGTCGACGGCAATGAGCTCAGACAAGGATTCGACCATCGCGGTCTGCAATACGGTCCGGCATTCAGCGGCCTGGCGGCGGTGTTGATCGGCGAGGGCGCGGTCGACACCGTGCTTGCCGAAGTTGCTCTGCCGCCGTCGATCCGGTCGCAGCAGACGGCCTACAACATCCACCCCGCGCTGCTGGACGCCTGCTTCCAGTCGATCGCCGCGCACCCCGCGATCCAGGCGGCCGGCATCGGCGGACTCATGCTGCCGCTGGGCGTCCGGCGGCTGCGGACTCTCGGCCCGGCCCGCGACGTCCGCTACTCCTACGCGCGGGTGATCCACGCCGATACCACCTGCGTCGAGGCCGACCTCCAGTTGCTGGACGAGCAGGGCGCGGTGGTGATCGCCGTGGCGGGTCTCCAGATCGGCAGCGGCACTTCCGAAGGCGCCAATCAGCAGCGGCTACTCAACGAGCGGCTGCTGACCATCGAGTGGCAGAAACGGGAACTCCCGGAGCCCGAGCACCGCGAAGCCGGAAACTGGCTGCTGATAAGCACTTCCACGGGCGCAGACGTCGTGGCTACCGCGCTCACCGATGCTTTGAAAGTCGCACACGCCCAGACCACCACCATGTGCTGGCCGCAAGTAGCCGATCACGAGTCGAATGCCGAGCTACTAGCCGGTCACCTCCGCGACGGCG
>NZ_JBYCLD010000040.1:0-1736 GCF_057473725.1 Mycobacterium sp. TH-M11
TGCTGGAAAGCCTCGACGACCTCACCACCGAGGTCGTCGACGACCTGTATCTCGCTCACTTCGGCCGGCAACGCGACAATCCGGTGCTGCAGTACGATCCCGCGCTGAAGCTGGCGCTCACGGCGGTCAACAACCCGGCCGCTGAGCTGCGGCCGCTCCAGGCGGAACCGGGGTCGGAGGCCGCCGCCCGCGTCGACTTCGCGAAAGCCGTTCTGGCCGAGCTGGACACCCGCAAACGCCGCCTCGGCGTGCTGGGCTACGACGATCTGCTGAGCCGGCTGGCCGCCGCGCTGGACACCGACGACTCCCCCGCCCGAGCACGCATGCGGCATCGGTGGCCCATCGTCATGGTCGACGAATTCCAGGACACCGACCGGGTGCAATGGGAGGTGATCGATCGCGCGTTCAGCGGGCATTCGACGGTGATCCTGATCGGCGACCCGAAGCAGGCCATCTACTCGTTTCGCGGCGGCGACATCGTCACCTATCTCGAAGCCGCGAAGACGGCCGGTGACCGAAAGACGTTGGCCACCAACTGGCGCAGCGACTCTGCGCTGCTGGACCGCGTGCAGGTGGTGCTGCGCGGCGCGCAGCTCGGCGACCCCGCCATTGCGGTGGAGGATGTCGCGGCTCACCATCGGGGCCACCGGCTTGCGGGCGCACCGCACAACGATCCGTTTCGGCTGCGAGTCGTTGCACGAGAGACGCTCGGCTGCAGCGGCGTTCAGAATCCAACCATCGACGCGATCCGCGAGCACATCGGCGCCGACCTGGCCGCCGACATTCGCGCCCTGCTTGCCAGCGGTGCAACATTCGACGGTGAGCCGCTGCGGGCCTGCGACATCGCGGTGATCGTCGAGCGGCACAAAGATGCCGACGCCTGCTTTAAGGCGCTGTGCAACATTGGAATACCCGTCGTCTATCCAGGCAACAACGACGTGTTCAGCTCCGACGCCGCGGCAGATTGGCTGTGCCTGTTGGAGGTCTTCGACCAACCGCAACGTCCCGGGTTGGTGCGCGCCGCGGCGGCGACGGTGTTCTTCGGCGAGACCGCGGAAACGCTGATGGCAGGCGGTGACCCGCTGACCGATCGGATCGCCGGCACGTTGCGCGAATGGTCGTCGCATGCGCGGGAACGCGGGGTGGCCGCGGTGTTCGAGGCGGCGCAACTGTGCGGCATGGGCGCGCGGGTGCTGTCCTGGCGGGACGGCGAGCGACGGATGACCGATCTCGCGCACGTCACCCAGTTGTTGCAGGACGTGGCCCACAACGAGCAGTTGGGCTTGCCGGGACTACGGGATTGGCTGCGCAAGCAACGCGAAGAGCGCAGCGGCGCAACCGAACGCAACCGTCGACTCGACAGCGACGCCACCGCCGTGCAGGTGATGACGGTGTACGCGGCCAAGGGTCTGCAATTCCCGGTTGTCTACCTGCCGTTCGCGTTCAACCGCTATATCCAGGACTACGACATGGTGGTGTACCACGATGGCGACGTGCGCTGCCTGTATGTCGGCGGCAAGAACGGGCCCGGCGCCCCAGTCGCCAAGCAGCAGGGCCGCCGGGAGGACGCCAGCGACATCAGCAGGCTGAGCTATGTGGCGATGACACGCGCGCAGTCGCAGATGGTGGTGTGGTGGGCACCGTCCCGCGACGAACCCAACGGCGGGCTGTCGCGGCTGCTGCGTGGCCGTCGCCGCGGCGAGCCACTTGTGCCCGACAAGTGCTCCCCACCAAAG
>NZ_JBYCLD010000041.1:0-8732 GCF_057473725.1 Mycobacterium sp. TH-M11
GCCGCCGACACCGTCACCGACACGCTGGTGACGCCGTCGGGCGACATCAACCTGGACTCGCTGTTCGGCGGTATCGACGCCGCCGCGCCGCTGGACCCGGGTGCCGCCTTCACCGGGCTGGACGCGGCGTCGGCGATGGCCACCTCGGTAGATCCACTGGGCTTCCTCGGGTTCTGAGGAACAACCGGCTGAACTGACCGACGAACCAGACATCCCAGACCGCTTGCGGTCTGGGATGTCTGGCGTTCGGCCGCCGCCGGCTGGGGGCGATTCCAGGTGCGGTCCTGCCGGAGATTTTGTTCACGGGCTCGGCGCATCTGATGGTCAAAGCACCTCCCAAAAGCGGTCAACCTCGACATGATGGTGCCGGGAGCACTGGCCGCTACGACCAAAGGAGCCCTTTGTGTACGACCTCACGATCACCGGTGGCACCGTCGTTGACGGAACGGGAGAACAGCGCTACCTGGCAGACGTCGGTGTCCGGGACGGACGCATCGTGGCCGTCCAGCGCCGCACCGGAGCCGATGATCCGGGGCTGACCGGGCCGGCAACCGAAACGATCGATGCCACCGGCAAGGTGGTCGCACCGGGGTTCGTCGACATCCACACCCACTACGACGGGCAGGTCAGCTGGGACAGTCTGCTGGAGCCGTCCAGCGGTCACGGTGTGACGACGGTGGTCACTGGTAACTGCGGGGTCGGCTTCGCCCCGGTTCGGCCGGGCCGCGAGGAGTGGCTGATCAAACTGATGGAGGGAGTCGAAGATATCCCTGGCACCGCCCTGACCGAAGGCATCACCTGGGGGTGGGAGAGCTACCCCGAGTACCTCGACAAACTCGAGCGTCAGAGTCTCGCCGTTGACGTCGGCAGCCAGGTCGCGCACGGCGCGATCCGTGCTTACGCCATGGGAGACCGCGGCGCCCGCAACGAGCCGGCCACCCCGGACGACATCGCGGCGATGAGCCGGCTGGTGCAGGAGGCCATTGAGGCTGGGGCGCTGGGATTCTCGACGTCACGCACCCTGGCGCACCGGGCCATGGACGGCGAGCCGGTACCGGGCACGTTCGCCGCCGAAGATGAACTGTTTGGCCTGGGCCGGGCCATGGCCGCCGGCGGACAGGCGGTCTTCGAACTGGCGCCGCAGGGGGCGGCCGGTGAGGACATCGTTGCGCCCAAGAAAGAGCTCGAATGGATGCAGCGCCTGGGTGCCGAGATTGATCGGCCGGTGTCGTTCGCGTTGATTCAGGTCGATGCCGACCCGAATCTGTGGCGCGAACAGCTGGATATCTCCGCGGCCGCCCATCAGGCCGGCAGCGCGCTGTACCCGCAGATCGCCGCGCGACCGTTCGGCATGTTGCTGGGCTTCCCCGGGCATCACGCGTTCACCCACCGCCCCACCTACCGCCGGCTGAAGGCCGAATGCAGCCGCGCCGAACTCGCGCAGCGCCTCGCTGAACCGGCGGTCAAGGCGGCGATCCTGTCCGAAGACGACCTGCCGGTGGATCCGTCTCTGCAGTTCGACGCGATGTTTGCGCTGGTCCAGCATTCCCTGCACCGCATCTACGACCTGGGTGACCCGCCGGACTACGAGCCGACCCCGGAGCGCTCGGTGGCAGCGATCGCCGCGGCGCGCGGCGATGATCCGTTGGCGACGCTGTATGACCTGATGCTGGCGGCCGACGCCGGCTCGATGCTGATGTTGCCGTTCTTCAACTACGCCGACGGCAACCACGACGCGATCCGCGAGATGCTCACCCACCCCGCCGGCGTGCTGGGTCTCTCCGACGGCGGCGCGCATTGCGGAATGATCTGTGATGCCTCCTATCCCACCTACCTGCTGACACATTGGGCGCGCGATCGGCATCGCGGCGACAAGCTGCCTTTGGAGTACGTGGTGCGCAAACAGTGCCGCGACACCGCGCAGCTGTTCGGACTCAATGACCGCGGGGTCATCGAGGTCGGCAAGAAGGCCGACATCAATGTGATCGATATGGATGCGCTGACCCTGCAGCCGGCCCGGATGGCTTATGACTTGCCGGCCGGCGGGCGCCGTCTGCTGCAGGGGGCGAGCGGGTATGTTGCGACGATCGTCAACGGTACCGTCACCCGGCGTAACGGCGCCGACACCGGTGCCCGGCCTGGGCGTCTGGTGCGTGGAGCGCGCTAGTAGGCCACCACCGAAAGGAACCAGCAGTTGTCTCGGATGCATCCGTGTGAGCAGGTCGGCCTCGATTTCCTCGAGCGTGCGCCGCAGCGGTTCAGCAACAGCGTTGACCTGGCCGTCACGCCCGATGAGATCTGGGAGGTGCTGGCCGACGCCGAAGCCTGGCCGCACTGGGCGAGTGTCATCACCAAGGTGACCTGGACCAGCCCCGAACCGCACGGTATCGGCACCACCCGCGTCGTCGACATGCGCGGCGGCATCGTCGGAGACGAGGAATTCCTGGCTTGGAAACCGGGAAAACACATGGCATTTCGCTTCAACGCGAGTTCGACCTCGGCGTTGGCGGTGTTTGTCGAGGATTACATCATCGAGCCCACCCCGCAGGGATGCCGGCTCACCTGGACCCTGGCCAATCGGCTGACCGGGCCGGCAGCGTGGTTCTCGCCGATCAGCGGGCCACTGATGAATCTGGGGTTCCGCCGCTTCCTGGTCAACCTGCGCCGCTACACCGACCAGCGTTTCGCGACGGCGGGCCGCGGGTAGATGACCGCGTCCGGATGGTTACCGGACCAGGGTGCTTCGCAGGCCGGCCGGGTAGCCGTCGTGACCGGCGCGAACACCGGCGTCGGCCTCGAAGTCGCGCGGGGACTGGCGATTCTGGGCGCCACGGTCGTGCTGGCTTGCCGCAACACCGACGCGGCTGCCGCGGCCCGGCTAGATATTCTCCGATCGGCTCCGGCCGCACGTGTCGACGTGGTCCATCTGGACGTCAGTGACCTGGCGTCGGTACGTGCTTGCGCGGACGAGCTCCGGGTCGGGTACCCGGTCATCGACATCCTGGTCAACAACGCCGGTGTCATGCACCAGACCCGGCACCTGACGGTCGACGGCTTCGAAGGTGACTTCGGCACGAACTTCCTTGGGCCGTTTGCGCTCACGGGACTCCTGCTCGATCGCGTACTCGCCTCCGCGGCGGGACGGATCATCGCGGTGAGCAGCAAGACCCACCGCAGTGGCCGGATCGCATTCGATGATCTGCAGTTGGCGACGTCGTTCACTCCGGCGAGGGCCTATACCCAGTCCAAGCTTGCCCAACTGATGGCCACCTATGAACTGCAGCGGCGGCTGGAATCGGCTGCCAGTCCGGCGATCGCGTTGGCGGCGCACCCGGGTGGCACCCGAACCTCGATCCTGCGTGGGCAGTCCCGGGCGGTCCGCTGGGTGTTCAACAGCCGGTCTCGTTATCTGACGGGCTGGTTCACTCAAGGCCCCGCTGAGGGGGCGCTGCCGATGTTGCGGGCGGCGACCGACCCGGCCGCCACGGGTGGTCAGTTCTACGGACCGGGCGGGCGTTTCGAGCAGATCGGCCCGCCGGTGCAGGTTCAGGCCGCCGGCCGAGCCTGTGACGCCGACGCGCAGCGGCGGTTGTGGACGGTCGCCGAAGATCTGACCGGCGTCACCTACTCGCTGACGTGCGATCCGGCCTAGCGCTGCGCGCGGCGCTCACCGCCGGGGCGATCCACCGGCGCAGCAGGCGACGTAGTTCGTCGCCCGATGCCGGCAGCGGCGCCAGGATGAATGACTGCAGCGTGCGCAGCACCATCTCGATAATGTCGTCGATGCCCTGATCGTCGAATCCGGTCCAGTCGACGTCGAGGCGCTCCAGCAGGGAGTGCCCGAAGCTGCGGCCGGTGTCGGTCGTGACGGTCACGGCGAAGGCGCTGGCCTGTTGAGTGCGCAGCAGCAGGCCAAGATAGGGGTCGTGAGGGAGGCGCTCCAGGGTGAGCGCGACGCCCTCGGCGACCGCTTCGCCGGGATCGGTCATTCCCGACAGGGCTGCGGCGAGCTGGTCCAGGAAGGCGCCGGCGCCGTCGGCGGCGGTTGCCGTCAGCAGCTCCTCGGTGCTGGGGAAGTAACGGTAGACCGTCTGCCGGGTGACGCCGAGCGTGCGTGCGACGTCGGCGATGCTGGTCTGCTCGCCCCGTTCGTCGATGGTCTGGCGAGTGGCGCGCAGAATCCGTGCCACCGCCTCCTCGTCGCTGGCGGGCACATTCCCGCCCCAACCGCGGGTGCGCATCAGAACCTCCGTGCCCAGGTGCGACGACGATTCATAGCCGGAACCGTAGCCGCGGTCGCCGCCGCCTGGCGCAATGCCCGCTGTTGGCCGCGCCGTGTCTTGAATGCTAAGCAGGTGCAAACGCGTCGTTGCGGGTATTGCCATGATCGGTGGGAAGAGATCTTTGGACCGGTCGTCACCATCTGGAATGGGCCACGGGTTCGGCTACCAGGGCGTCGACGGCCACCTCAAGACCCAGTCGATCTGGTCGGCACTGTAGAGGTCAGCGTGGCAGATTGGGCCACCAGACCCGATCGCCGATCAGTGAGAACAGCGCTGGAATCACCAGGGTGCGAACGACGAACGTGTCCAACAGGATTCCGAGTCCGACGATGATGCCCAGCTGGGTCAGCACGATCAACGGCAGCACCCCGAGCACGCAGAACACCGCGGCCAGCACGATGCCGGCACTGGTGATGACTCCGCCGGTGGCTGATACCGCGCGCACCATCCCGTCGCGGGTGCCGTGTGCGGGCGTCTCTTCGCGGGCGCGGGTCACCAGGAAGATGGTGTAGTCCACGCCCAGGGCTACCAGGAACAGGAATGCGAACAGGGGAGTGCTGTTGTCCAGCGCCGGAAATCCGAACAGGTGCAGGCTGGCCCAGCAACCCAACCCGAGCGCGGCGAGTGCGCTGAGCACCGTCGCCGTCACCAAGACCGGCGGGGCCAACACCGCCCGAAGCAGCACGAACAGCACGGTGAGCACCACCAAAAGGATCAGCGGGATCAGCACCGCGCGGTCGCGCACGGCCGCATCGCGCACATCGAAGGCCTGTGCGTCGGCGCCACCCACCAGCGTGCGTGCATCTACCGCACCGACCGAATGACGAAGGCCAGCAATGGTATTGAAAGCCATTTCTGTTGCCGGAGCGGCGTCGAGCACCACCGACCACATGGTTCGTCCGGTCTCGGAAACGCCCGTCTGGACCACCGAGACGACGCCGGGGACGGCGGTGATCGCCTGTTTGAGTTGCTGCGACCGGGCGGTGGCGCCGATCACGACGGTAGGACTGGCCGCGCCGTCCGGAAAGTGTGCT
Source organism: Mycobacterium sp. TH-M11 (assembly GCF_057473725.1). NCBI lineage: Bacteria > Bacillati > Actinomycetota > Actinomycetes > Mycobacteriales > Mycobacteriaceae > Mycobacterium > Mycobacterium sp. TH-M11. The sequence goes on from NZ_JBYCLD010000041.1 coordinate 5,318, forward strand.
GCCAGCGTGTCGAATCCGGTCACCGAGTCGGCCTGTAACCGGAACTGCTCGGTCTGCGACAAGCCGATCCCGGCGCCCAGTAGGCCGGTGGCCGATACCGCCAGGACGGCGATCGCCGCCGTGCACACCAAGACCGGACGCCGTGAGACGGCCTCGGCGACGCGGTGCCACGGTCCCACCTGCGTCACCGCATCACCTGTGGCCCGGGGAATGAACGGCCAGAACACCTTCCGGCCGACCAACGCCAGCAGTGGAGGCAAGACCCACAGCACGAACACGGCGGCCACAACCAGCCCACAGCTGGCGCAGATCCCGAGACTGCGGGTGCTCGGGGTGACCGCCAAGATCAGCGTCAGCAGCGCCAGCACCACAGTGGCATTGCTGGCCAGGATCGCCGGGGCGGCTGCGGCCACCGCACGTCGCAGCGCGTCGCGATGCTCGGGTTCGGTTCGCAGTTCTTCGCGATAGCGTGAAATCAGCAGCAGCGCATAGTTGGTGCCGGCCCCGAAGACCAGGACGCTGGTAATGCCTGCGGTGGAGCCGTCAAAGGTCACGCCCGCTGCGCGTGCGACATCAGACCCCACCACGGTGGCTACCCGATCGGCGAACGCGATCACCATCAGCGGTACCAGCCACAACACCGGCGAACGGTAGGTGACGATCAACAGCAGCGCCACCACCAATGCGGTGACCGCCAGCAGGGTGACGTTGGCGCCGGTGAAGGCATCGGCGATGTCGGCACCGAACGCCGGTCCGCCGGTGATGTGGGTCGACAGTGTCGGTGGCAGGCCGTCGGCAGCCGCCGCCCGCAACGCTTTGACGGCATCGGTGAGTGCGAAACCGGACAACTCGGCAGTCAACGGCACGGTCGCCAGGGCCGCCTGACGGTCGGTGGACAGCAGTACCGGCGGGGCGGGGCCGGCGAGCACCTGCGGCACCTGCGCCATGCGGTCGCGGGCCGCATGCACCGCCGCGATGTCGGCCGGTGTCAGTGGCGCTCCATCGCTGCGGGTGGCGACCAACAGCGCGGTCGCCTGCTCCCCGCCGGCGAAGGTGGACAGCGCCGCGGCGGCGCGGGCGGATTCGGAGTTGGCCGGCAGCGCCTCGGGTGATTGGGTCGCGGCCGCGTTGTCGTTGTTGAGCACCATCAGTGCGACCGCGATCAGGATCGGAACCAGCGCGACGAGCCAGGAACGACGGCCAGTGACGGCGGCGGACAAACGCTCCCAAACCATCCGGCGAGCATGTCACCGAAACTTTGGCCGAACAACCGAATGCGCTCTGATCACCTACGGTGAGACTCAACTGGACCAGCTTCTCTACCGCCAGGGCGATTGGCGGCGGCACCAACCACTCCATCCAGTTCACCATCAGGATTCAGCCCGCGCCGCCGGTACCGGGCGAAGCCACCAGCTGCCGCATCGACACCCTCAGCATCGCCGGTACCAAACCCGATGGTTTCGCGTTTTCGGTGGTCCCGTCGCTCGGCGAGACCAGTGCGCGGGCGATTTGGTTCCGGCCGCTACCTGAAAATCAGCAGACGGGAATCGGCTGATCGTCGTCGCGATGGCCGAAAATGCCGAAGTTGTCGACCAAGTGCGCTGACGGTTCGGGAGACCAGTCCCACCCGGCGATCTGACCGCGGGAACGCCGGCTGAACAATCCGCGCAGCAGCTCGTAGCCGTCGGCCCGCAAAGTGGTCACGGATTCTCCGGAGCCGCAACGCCATTCCTGCCCCAGTTCATCGCTGATCACCAGCGCCGCGGTATCACGCAGCAGCCGTCCGGGCAGGCGACCCAACACGTCCAGGAACGGCTGCCAGTGCTCGCGGTCGATCCGCGACAGTCCCAGCGCCTCGTGCAGGTCCCCCTCATGGCAGATCGCGTCGGCGGCGAGGTTGGGCCCGGCGAACCGCTCCGGAAGACTCGCCTCTGCCGCCGGGGAGGCGCGCTCCCACTCCTCGAGCAGCTCGCCGACCGGGCGGTCGCGCCGTTCCGCCACGTGCCGTGCGGTCCAGTATTCGCCCGGGGCGCCGTCGAGCCGTTGAGCCAGGACGTCTGCAGCGCCACCGGTCAGATGAGCCAACACATCGTGCACCGACCATCCGGGAGTCGCCGGAACCGCGAGGCTCAGCTGGTCCTCGGTGAGTCCGGCCGCCAGGCTGCTGATCCTGCCGCGCGCGGCCCGGTAGCTGGCGTCAAGCATGGGAGCCTCCTGTGTCGTGGCGTCGGTAAACCAGTGTGCGCAGCAGCTTTTGGGCCAGGCGCCGGTCTGTGGTGTTCTGCGAGCAGGCCAACAGCCAGCCGGTGCCAGTTCGCACCGCGACACTGGTGTTGATCCGCACACCCCGATTTCGGCCCTGCGCGCTCTTGGTCACGACGGCACGTGAGTGGATCAGCGCGACATCCGGTGTCACAAACCGAAGAGTAGATTCCTTGAGTTCGAGCCGCGTCCCTCGCAGCAGGTTGGCGAACAGCGGCGCATACGCCGCGGCAATAGCCTCCCGACCTTGGTAGCGGTCGCCCAGGAAAGTGACGTAGTCCGCGTCGGGGGTGAAGACGGATGCATAGGCCGCGGCATCGCCCGAGTTCCAGCCGCCGACCTGTCGGGCGAGCAGCTCTTGGAGCGCGGTTTCGTCGGCGGTCATGAGGCGAGCCTGGGTCCCCGCAGGTTGGCGAGCAGGATGCGGGCCAGCAGCACCGGATCGCGCAACCGCGCTGGGGAATCCACCAGGTTGCGCACCCGTAGGACGCGCTCGGTGACGGCGATGTCGCGGGACACGGCGGTCCCTACCGCTTCGGTGAACCACCCGCCCAGCCGGCGGCGAATCGGGTGCGGGTGGTCGTCGGCAGCGGGACGATCCTGGGCGGCGTTCGCCGCCCAGATCGGTCCGATCTGGGCGGCCGCCGCGCGGAAGAATCGCTGCGACAGGTCCGGACCACCGGCTGCCAGACAGTCACGTAGCGCCAGCGCTTGCAATGCTGCCACCGTCATCCCTTGTCCGTGTAGCGGATTGAGCCGGCAGAGCCCATCGCCGATCACCACCAGCCCTTCGGGGAAGCGCGTCATCTGGTGGTAGCGGCGCCACAGTGCACCGGTGTCATGAGAGACCGCGATATCGCCCACCGGTCTGGCGTCGCGCAGCCCGGCCATGATCGATGCCGGAAGCATCTGCCTGGCCGCTACCTGCATGGCGGTGAAATTTCTTGGGGGAGAGCCGTAGTCACCGTGGCGGGCGATCGACAGCATCCAGGCGTCATGCTCGTAGGCCACCAGTAGCAGACCGGGATAGGCGCGGCCCTGGTTGATGAAGACCAGCTGGTCGTCGAGCCGTCCGGGCGGGATGCGCAGCAGCTGGCTGGAGTAGGCCCAAGCGGGGCGCAGGCGGTGGTCCGGCACGCAGCCGAAGCCGTGT
>NZ_JBYCLD010000042.1:0-2007 GCF_057473725.1 Mycobacterium sp. TH-M11
CGACGGCGTTGATCTACCACGCCGCGTTCGCGCCACGGGTGGCCGAGGTGTTGCCGGATCTTCCGCATCTGCGAGTGCTGATTCAAATTGCCGACGATTCGGGCAACGCATTGCTCGACGGCGCAGTGGATTACGAGACTGCTATCAATTCCGAATCCCCGACACCAATTGTCCGGCACTCTCCCGACGACTTGTATGTGCTCTACACCGGCGGCACGACCGGGATGCCCAAGGGCGTGCTGTGGCGTCAACACGACATCTTCATGACGTCGTTCGGCGGCCGGAACCTGATGACCGGCGAGCCCACCCGCTCCCTCGACGAGCTCGTCGGGAGGGTGGCCGGAGGCACCAGCACCAAGCTGATGATTCTCCCGCCACTGATTCACGGCGCGGCGCAATGGAGCGTCATGACCGCGATCTCGATGGGACAAACCATCGTCTTCCCCGCTGTCGTCGATCATTTGGACGCCGACGACGTCGTCCGCACGATCGAGCGGGAGAAGGTCATGACGGTGACGGTGGTCGGCGATGCCATCGCCCGGCCACTGGTCGCCGCCATCGAAAAGGGCATCGCGGATGTGTCGTCGTTGGCCGTGGTGGCCAACGGTGGCGCGCTGCTGACGCCGTACGTCAAGCAACGTCTGATCGACGTTCTGCCGAACGCGATCATCATCGACGGCGTCGGGTCATCGGAGACCGGCGGCCAGATGCACCACATGTCCACGGCGGCAACGGTATCGACGGGCACCTTCAACGCCGGATCCGATACCTGCGTCGCCGCTGAAGATCTCGGGACGATCTTGGAGTCGGGCCACGAGGGAATGGGGTGGCTGGCTCAACGCGGCTACATTCCGCTCGGCTACAAAGGCGATGCCGCGAAGACTGCGGCCACCTTCCCGGTGATCAACGGTGTGCGATACGCGGTTCCGGGCGACCGCGCTCGACACCTGGACGACGGGAACATCGAACTGCTGGGCCGCGACTCAGTGACGATCAACTCCGGCGGCGAGAAGATCTTCGTCGAGGAGGTCGAAACCGCGATCGCATCGCATCCCGCCGTGATCGACGTCGTCGTCAGTGGCAGGCCCAGCGAGCGGTGGGGCCAGGAAGTCGTGGCGGTGGTGACGCTCGCCGACGGTGCGAAGGCCGAGGCGGATGAGTTAATCGACCATGCTGCACAGACATTGGCCCGGTACAAGCTGCCCAAGGCAATCGTGTTCCGAGCCGCGATCCAGCGCAGCCCGGCCGGCAAAGCCGACTACCGGTGGGCCCGCGACCAAGCGGTCGGCGAGGCTTAGCCGAGCGACACCGGTAGGTGCTTGAGCCCGTGCAAGCCGATGGTGCCGTTGAATACGGGATCGCCAGCCAGAGTGAGTAGCGGATAGCGCTCGAACAGCGACTGCAGGCCGATGTGCAATTCCATCCGCGCCAACGCCGCTCCCAGGCAGACGTGAACGCCCGTGCTGAAACTGAGGTGCTCGCGGGCGTTGGGCCGGGTGACATCGAAGGCGTCGGGAAGTTCGAACACCGCCGGATCCCGATTTGCACCGCCCGCCAGCAGAAACAGTGGCTCGTTCGCGCGGAGCGAATAGCCATGAATTTCAACGTCTTCGGTCGCAATACGGGGCACGATCTGCCCTGCGGTGTCATAGCGCAGGATCTCCTCGACCGCGCTTGGCCACAGCTCGGGATTCGCGCGCAACGTGGCCAGCTGATCGGCATGACGGACCAGCGCCACGACGCCCTTGCTCATGACGTGGTTCGTGGTGACGAAACCCGCGCCGAGGAGAAAGCCGGCAAGCATCCTGATCTCGGCTTCGGACAGATCCCCGCTGTGCACGACATCGGACAGAACGCTGTCGCCCGCGTTACCCTTCCTCAGCCGATCGACATGAGCGGCCAGGTACCGGTCAAATTCACCCAGAATGCCCGTCGCCGTGCGGAAGTCGCGCCAAGATGGAGCGACCGAGCCGATCAGCCGGGAGGTGGCGTCGGCAACGTGCTCCA
>NZ_JBYCLD010000043.1:0-3303 GCF_057473725.1 Mycobacterium sp. TH-M11
ACGAGCAGAAAAAGCGGTTGCTGCAGATCTCGTTCGGACAGTAGGTCAGTCGGCGATCGACAGCGCGATACCGTCCAAGATGTCGTGTTCGCTGACCGTCAACTCCTCGATGCCGGCGCGCAGGCGAAGCGCGATCGCCAACTCCTCGATGACGATGGCCCCGCCACCGATCACGTCGACCCGTCCCTGGTGCATGGGCCCCAGCGCTGCCCGAGCGGCCCGCGGCATGGCGATCAAGTCGTCGCACACCGTCAGCAACCGATCCGTGCCGACCCGCGAAAGATGAATGGCCGCTGCGTCATACGTCGTCATATCCTGCGCGAGAGCGGCGACGGTTGTCATCGTTCCCGCCACCCCGACCCAGGTGCGGGCCCGCTCCACCGGGACGATGCGCAGCGCCTCGCCAAGCCGTTCGCGCACCACCTCGCGGGCCGCCGCCACCTCGTCGATCGTCGGAGGATCGGAGTGCAGGCAGCGCTCCGTCAATCGCACACAGCCGATGTCGGCGGAGAAACTGGCTGTCACCGAATCGGTTCCCAACACCACCTCAGTCGACCCGCCGCCCAGATCCACGATGACGAATGGCCCAGCAGTGCAATCTAATTCGTTGACCGCACCCCGAAACGACAGCTCGGCTTCCGCAGTTCCGGTGATCACCTCGGCAACGGCACCGGCCTCGACGTCGCCGAGCACATCGGCCGTCATCGCACAGAAAACGTCACGATTGCCGGCGTCTCGGGTGGCTGACGTCGCAACCATGCGTACTCGGTCGACGCCATACGACACGCACAACGCGGCGTAGTCCACCAGCGCAGAGCGGGTGCGCCGCAACGCCTCCGGCGCGAATTTGCCGGTGGCGTCCACGCCCTGACCGAGCCGCACGATACGCATTTCGCGGTGCACGTCGGTCAGCCGCCCACCGGACGCGTCGGCGATCAGCAACCGAATCGAGTTGGTACCACAGTCGATTGCGGCAAGTCGGGTCATATCCACTCCCCCGGCCTGAGAATCCCGGTCATCACCGGCTGGGCGGCCAGCACTGCCAGAGCTTCGTCGCCGAAGGGGTTGACGCCCCGACCCTTCGCCAGCGAATGCGCGATCAGCACGTGCAGGCACTTGACCCGCTCGGGCATACCGCCGCCGGAGAACGTCGTACCCAGCGGCTCGATGGCATCCCGCTCGGCCAGGTATGCCTCGTGGGCGCGCCGGTAGGCGGCGGCCAACCCGGGATCGGAGTGCAGCCGCTCGGTCATCTCTCGCATCAGCCCGGTGGTCTCCAGCCCGCTCGCAGCGGCAGTCAGTGTCGGATGCGTGAGATAGTACAGCGTCGGAAATGGCGTTCCGTCAGGCAGTTTCGGCGATGTTTTCACCACAGCCGGCTCACCGTTGGGGCATCGGTAAGCGATGGCGAGGACGCCACGCGGCTCGCGACCGAGTTGACGGGCGACGGCCTCGAGGTCGACGGGATCAACCACTGGGCGGCAGCGGGCCGGGTTGCTGGGGATTGGCCGGCGGGGCCACCGGCGCCGGTGGCCCGTGCGGACTGTCGGCAATGGTGTGCCACAGCGAGGTGTACCAGGGATCGCTGGTGACGGCAGTTTTCGGTTGCGACCCAGGATCGGCGGGCCGAGCCGCACCCGCAGGCAGCTGAACCTGATAGGGAATCTCGCCCGGCATGACGAAGCCGAGGCGTTCGCGGGCCTGCGCCGCAATGAACGCGGGATCGCCGAGTTTCCCCTTCTGCTGCTCGAGATCGGAGATCTGTTGACGCAGTGCAGCTTCGGAGGCGGCCAGTTGCCTCATCTCGGTTCGCTGCGCGAAATAGGTGCGGACCGGGCCGGCGATCGTGAGCGTCAGGATGCAGACCACGGTCGCCAGAATGGCCGCCCGTCGCGCCGTCAGACCCAACCGCTGATCTGAACGCTGCTCGGCCGATTCGGCGATCGCCTGTCTGATCGGTTCGACCACCTCGGGCATCGCCCGGGGCGACGCCGTCGGTCCGCGACGGGCCGCCGTCGACTTTCGCGGCCGGCCGGCCACCGAATCGCCGGCCCGACCCGGACGCGACGCCGGTGAGCGCCGCTTCGGTTCTGGTCGTTTTGATTCGGGCATCAGCAGTAGCGAATGTCGGCCCTACGGCGTGTACCTGGGGAACGCCAGGTCACCGGCGTAGCGGCCGGCGTCGCCGAGAGCTTCTTCGATGCGCAGCAGCTGGTTGTATTTAGCGACCCGTTCGCTGCGAGCCGGCGCGCCGGTCTTGATCTGGCCGCTGCCCACCGCCACCGCCAGGTCGGCGATTGTGGTGTCCTCCGTCTCGCCGCTGCGGTGGCTCATCATCGTCCGGTAGCCGCTGTGGTGGGCCAGCGCGACCGCATCGAGCGTTTCGGTGAGCGTGCCGATCTGATTGACCTTGACCAGCAAGGCATTTGCCGCGCCCTTGTCGATGCCTTCTTCCAGCCGTTCGGGATTGGTGACAAACAGGTCGTCACCGACGATCTGCACCCGGTCACCGATCGCCGTCGTCAGCGCCACCCAGCCGTCCCAATCGTCTTCGGACAGCGGGTCTTCGATGGATACCAGGGGGTAGGAGTCGAGCAGCTGGGCGTAAAACTGGGCCATCTCGTCGGCGGTCCTGGTCTTCTTCTCGAACTGGTAGCCGGTGCCTTCGGTGTAGAACTCGGTCGCCGCGGCATCGAGTGCCAGCGCCACGTCCGCGCCCAGTTTGAAACCGGTGGACTCGATGGCCTGGCTGATGATGTCGAGCGCGGCTTTGGTTCCCGGCACGTCGGGTGCGAACCCGCCCTCGTCCCCCAGCGCAGTGGACAGCCCCTGCTTCTTGAGCGCCGATTTCAGGGCGTGGTAGACCTCGGCGCCCCAGCGCAGTGCCTCGTGGAAACTCGGCGCACCGATCGGAGCGACCATGAACTCCTGGATGTCGACGGCGGTGTCGGCGTGGGCGCCGCCGTTGAGGATGTTCATCATCGGCACCGGCAGAATGTGCGCGTTCGGTCCGCCCAGGTAGCGAAACAGCGGCAACGCGGCGGAATCGGCGGCCGACTTGGCCACGGCCAGGGAGACGCCGAGGATCGCGTTGGCACCGAGGCGGGACTTGTCCGGTGTGCCGTCGAGGTCCAGCAGCGCCTGATCGACCAGCCGCTGGTCGTCGGCGTTCAGGCCGATCACCGCCGGCGCGATTTCATCGAGCACCGCCTGCACGGCCTTCTTGACGCCCTTGCCGCCGTAGCGGTCGCCACCATCGCGCAGCTCGACGGCCTCGTGCTCGCCGGTCGATGCGCCAGACGG
>NZ_JBYCLD010000044.1:0-1670 GCF_057473725.1 Mycobacterium sp. TH-M11
TCAGTACGGGCCGAACGAGATCGCGGAGAGGAAAACCAACCAGCTGCTGAAGTTTCTCGGTTACTTCTGGGGGCCGATCCCGTGGATGATCGAGGTCGCCGTCATCTTGTCGGGCGTGCTGCGCCACTGGCCGGATTTCATCGTCATCCTCGTGCTGCTCGCCGCTAACGCGTTCATCGGATTCTGGGAGGAACGGTCCGCGGGCAAAGCCATCGACGCCCTCAAAGCTCAACTGGCGGTCAACGCGCGGGTACTACGCGACGGCACGTCGGTTACCCTCCCGGCGCGCGAACTCGTGCCGGGCGACGTCATCCGGCTGCGGCTCGGCGACATCGTGTCGGCCGACGCCCGCCTGCTTGACGGCGACCCGGTGGAGGTGGACGAGTCCGCGCTGACGGGGGAGTCGCTGCCGGCCAGCCGCGGGCCGGGCGACAACGTGTTCTCCGGATCGATCATGCGTCAGGGGGAGATCAGCGCCTTGGTGTACGCCACCGGTACGAATACCTACTTTGGGCACACCGCAGAACTGGTCCAAGCCGCCGACAGCGTCAGCCACTTCCAAAAGGCGGTGCTGCAGATCGGCAAGTTCCTGATCCTGCTCGCGCTGGCCATGGTGGTGCTGATCGTCGTCGTGTCGACCCTGCGCGGCAACCCGTTCCTCGATACCGTCCAGTTCGTCCTGGTGCTCACCGTGGCGGCGATCCCGGTGGCGATGCCGACCGTGCTGTCGGTGACCATGGCCGTCGGCGCACGACTGCTCGCCAAGAAGCAGGCCATCGTCACCCGGCTGGTCGCCATCGAGGAGCTCGCCGGCGTGGACGTGTTGTGCTCGGACAAGACCGGGACCCTGACCCAGAACAAGCTGACTCTGGGCGACCCGTTCGCCGTGGACGGGGTGAGCGCCGGCGACGTCATCCTCGCCGGTGCGCTGGCCTCGCGCGTGGACGACAACGACACCATCGACCTGGCCGTCCTGGCCGGACTGACCGACCCGACGGCACTCGACGCCTACCACGTGGTCCACTTCGAACCCTTCGACGCGGTCCACAAGCGCACCGAGGCCAGCGTCGAGATCGCAGGCAAGCCGTCGTTCAAGGTGAGCAAGGGCGCACCGCAGGTAATCCTCGCCCTGGCCGACGACGCGGCCGAGGTGCAGGCAGCGGTGGACAACGCTGTGCAAGAGTTCGCCCAGCGCGGCTTCCGGTCGTTGGGGGTCGCCCGCGCCGACGGCGACGGACCGTGGCGGTTCCTGGGCGTGCTGCCGCTGTTCGACCCGCCCCGCGTCGACGCCAAAGAGATCATCGCGACTGCCGAACAGATGGGTGTGAAGGTCAAGATGGTCACCGGTGACGCCATCGCCATCGCCCGGGAGACCGCCAAGGCACTCGGGATGCGCGACGGGATTCTTGACACCGCCGGGCTGGGCGGTGTCAAGGAGGAGGTGACGGCCGCCGAGGCGACGGCGATCGAAAAGGCCGATGGCTTCGCCCAGGTGTTCCCCGAACACAAGTACCGCATCGTCGATGTGCTGCAGCAGCGCGGCCATATCGTCGGGATGACCGGTGACGGGGTGAACGACGCCCCCGCGCTGAAGAAGGCCGACTGCGGCATCGCCGTGTCCGGGGCGACCGACGCGGCGCGCGCGGCGGCGTCCATGGTGCTGCTGAGCC
>NZ_JBYCLD010000045.1:0-3139 GCF_057473725.1 Mycobacterium sp. TH-M11
CAGCCATCCTGGTCGTGGCTGAACAGCGCGGGCAGCAGCTGCGGGCCGCTCGCGGCCAGCAGCGGATGTCCGGTGACCAGCGCGTCGCCGCTGACCAGCACGCCGTCGACGACATACGAGCAGTGGCCGCCGGTGTGGCCGGGGGTGGGAATGGGCATCGGGTTGCCGGGCAACCCCGCGGCCACCTCGGCGGTCAACGGCCGCGCGGTCGGGATGCCCGCGCGGCTCAGCCCGCCGTCGCGCACCAGGTGCGCGGTCCACAGCGCCCACCGCGGGCGCCACAGGTGCAGCGCGACATCGATCGGCGACGCCTGCTCCAGGTATTCCCGCTTGGCGTGGCCGACTTCGTCGGCGTGGCAGTAGACGGGCGTGCCGTGGGCCTCGGCGAACCAGACCGCCGAGCCCAGATGATCGACGTGGGCATGCGTGAGCAGGATCGCGCGCACATCGCCGGGCTGGTATCCCAGCCGGTGCAGCGACGCCAGCACGTCGTCGCGGTCCCCCGGATACCCGGCGTCGATGAGCATGACTCCACGTTCATCGGTGACCAGCGTCCAGTTGACCGCCCGACCCTGGGCGAGGTGCACATGTTCGGTGACGGCTTTCACTACGGGCGCCATATCCCGGAGTCTAGGTCGGTCTTGCGGAGGGAGTAGAAACGACAGCGTGGCTGAACTCAAACTCGGATACAAGGCGTCGGCGGAGCAGTTCGCGCCACGGGAACTGGTCGAGCTGGCGGTCGCCGCCGAAGCGCACGGCATGGACAGCGCCACGGTCAGCGACCACTTCCAGCCCTGGCGCCACAAGGGCGGGCATGCGCCGTTCTCGCTGGCCTGGATGACCGCGGTCGGTGAGCGCACCCAGCGGTTGCAGCTCGGCACGTCGGTGCTGACCCCGACCTTCCGGTACAACCCGGCCGTCATCGCCCAGGCGTTCGCGACCATGGCGTGTCTGTACCCCGACCGGATTTTTCTGGGCATCGGCACCGGCGAGGCGCTCAACGAGATCGCGACCGGCTACGAGGGGCAGTGGCCGGAATTCAAGGAGCGTTACGCGCGCCTTCGCGAGTCGGTGCGGCTGATGCGCGAATTGTGGCTCGGCGACCGGGTCGACTTCGACGGGGAGTACTACAAGACCAAGGGCGCCTCGATCTATGACGTGCCCGACGGCGGAGTGCCGATCTACATCGCCGCGGGCGGCCCGCAGGTGGCCAAGTACGCCGGCCGTGCGGGCGACGGCTTCATCTGCACCTCCGGCAAAGGCGAAGAGCTGTACAAGGACAAGCTGATTCCCGCGATGCGTGAGGGTGCCGAGGCCGCCGGGAAAAACGCGCAAGACGTCGACCGGATGATCGAGATCAAGATCTCCTACGACCCGGATCCCAAGCTGGCGCTGGAGAACACCCGCTTCTGGGCGCCACTGTCGCTGACCGCCGAGCAGAAGCACAGCATCGACGACCCGATCGAGATGGAGGAGGCCGCCGATGCGCTGCCGATCGAACAGGTCGCCAAGCGCTGGATCGTGGCGTCGGATCCCGACGAGGCCGTCGCGAAAGTCAAGGACTACGTGGATTGGGGTCTCAACCACCTGGTCTTCCACGACCCCCGACACGACCAGCGCCGCTTCCTGGAGCTGTTTCAGCGAGATCTTGAGCCCCGGCTGCGGCGGCTGGGCTGACGCACAGCGTGCCTGCAGGTATCTACATCGCGGCGCCGGAAGGCGACACCGGTAAGTCGACGATCGCGCTGGGCATCCTGCACCGGCTGGCTTCGACGGTGGCCCGGGTCGGCGTCTTCCGGCCGATCGCCCGCGCGGACGAAGACCGCGACCACATCGTGGATCTGCTGCTGGCCCACGCCACCGCGAAACTGCCCTACGAGCGCTGCATCGGGGTCACCTACCAGCAGTTGCACGACGATCGCGACGCCGCCATCGACGACATCGTCGAGCGCTATCATGCGGTGGCCGCTCAGTGCGACGCTGTCGTCATCGTCGGCAGCGACTATTCGGATGTGGCGAGCCCCGCCGAGCTGGGCGTCAACGCCCGCATCGCGGTCAATCTCGGCGCCCCGGTGGTGCTGGCGGTGCGGGCCAAAGACCGTACTGTCGCCCAAGTTGCCCACGCCGTCGGCGTGTGCCTCGCCGAACTGGATGCGCAGCATGCACACACCGCGGCCGTGATCGCCAATCGTTGCGAGGCAACACAATTGGCCGCTATCGTCGATGCGCTGCGGCGATTCGCGCCGAAGGCGTATGCCGTGCCCGACGATCCGCTGCTGGTGGCGCCGACGGTCGCCGACTTGGCGGCCGCGGTCAACGGGACGCTGCTCAGCGGTGACACCGCGCTGCTGAGCCGTGAGGCGACGGGCGTGGTGGTCGCCGGTATGACGGCCGACCATGTGCTGGAGCGGCTCGGCGAAGGCGTGGCAGTGGTCACGCCCGGCGATCGCTCGGACGTGGTGCTGGCGGTGGCCAGTGCGCATGCCGCCGAAGGGTTTCCGTCGTTGTCGTGCATCATCCTCAACGGTGGCTTCGACTTGCATCGTGCGGTGGCGGCGCTGGTGGCCGGTCTGCGGCTGCGGTTGCCGATCATCGCCACCGCATTGGGCACTTTCGATACGGCCAGCGCTGTCGGCTCGGCCCGGGGCCGGGTCACCGCGACGTCGCAGCGCAAAGTCGACACCGCATTGCAGCTGATCGAGAGCCACGTCGACCTCGCGGACCTGTTGGCGCAGTTGGCGATCCCGATCCCCAAGGTGACCACGCCGCAGATGTTCACCTACCAGCTGCGCGAGCAGGCCCGGTCGGATCGCAAACGCATCGTGCTGCCCGAGGGCGACGACGATCGCATCGTGAAATCCGCCGGCCGGGTGTTGCAGCGAGGTATCGCCGAGGTGACCATTCTCGGCGACGAGAGTCAGATCCGTTCTCGGGCAGCCGAACTCGGTGTTGATCTGGACCAGGCGACACTGTATGACCCGCGTACCAGCGACTTGTGTGACCAGTTCGCCGAGCAATACGCGCAACTGCGCGCGCACAAGGGCGTCACCGTCGAGCAGGCCCGCGAGATCATCGCCGACGTGTCGTATTTCGGCACCATGCTGGTGCACAACGGCCTCGTCGACGGCATGGTGTCCGG
>NZ_JBYCLD010000046.1:0-7723 GCF_057473725.1 Mycobacterium sp. TH-M11
ACGGCGCTGATGACGGGGTGCGGCCACCCCTCCCCGAAGCCCGCGCCGACGTCCTCAACCGCCACTGCGCAACCTCCGGCCAAGCCGGCCTGCGGCGACCCCGCCGCCATCCCGCTGCGTGACAAGCTGGCCCAGCTGCTGATGGTGGGCGTCCGCAACGGCGATGACGCCAAAGCCGTGGTGACGAACTACCACGTCGGGGGCATCTTTATCGGCAGCTGGACCGACCTGTCGATGCTGGGTCCCAATCTGGGCAAGGATCTCAGCGCCAGCACCGCGCTGCCGCTGGCCGTCAGCGTCGACGAGGAAGGCGGCCGGGTGGCCCGGCTGTCCAAGCTGATCGGCCCGGCGCCGTCGGCCCGGGTATTGGCCCAGACGCACACTCCGGACCAGGTCTACGGCCTGGCGCTGGAGCGTGGTCACAGGATGCGCGGCCTCGGCATCACCGTCGATTTCGCGCCGGATGTCGACGTCACCGATGCCCCCGACGACACGGTGATCGGCGACCGGTCGTTCAGTTCGGACCCGGCGAAGGTCACCGAATACGCTCGCCAGTACGCCCGCGGCTTACAGGATGCCGGGCTGCTGCCGGTGATCAAGCATTTCCCCGGTCACGGGCACGGCTCCGGCGACTCGCACACCGGCGGGGTCGCCACGCCACCGTTGTCGCAGCTGCAGAACGACGACCTGATCCCGTACCGGGCGTTGGTGACGGCGACTCCGGTCGGCGTGATGGTCGGCCACCTGCAGGTTCCCGGGCTCACCGGCGACGAGCCGGCCAGTGTCAACCGGGCCGCGGTGCAGCTGCTGCGGACCGGAACCGGCTATCAAGCACCCGCGTTCGACGGCCCGATCTTCAGCGACGACTTGTCCAGCATGCTCGCGATCAAGGACCGCTACAGCGTGCCCGACGCGGTGCTGCGCACCTTGCAGGCCGGTACCGACGTCGCGCTGTGGGTCACCACCGACGAGGTACCCGCGGTTCTGGATCGGTTGGAGAAGGCGGTCGCGGCAGGGGAGTTGACGGTTGCGAGCGTCGACGCGTCGGTGCAGCGGATCGCGAAGGTCAAAGGCCCCAAGCCGGACTGCGGCCGGTAAATTCGGCGGCACGAACCCGGATTGCTTACTCTGAACGGGCGCGTTGGCGAGAAGGGGAGAGCATGGCAGGTGGTACCAAGCGGTTGCCTCGTGCTGTCCGAGAACAGCAGATGCTCGACGCTGCGGTCGAAATGTTCTCCATCAACGGCTATCACGACACCTCGATGGATGCCATCGCGGCCAAGGCGGAGATCTCCAAGCCGATGCTCTACCTGTACTACGGGTCGAAAGAGGAGCTATTCGGCGCGTGCCTGGACCGCGAACTGGCGCGATTCATCGACGGGGTGCGCGAGGACATCAACCTCAACCAGAGCCCGCGAGAGTTGCTGCACGACACCATTGTCGCGTTCATGCGTTACATCGACACCAACCGGGCGTCCTGGCTGGTGATGTATGCGCAGGCCACCAACTCGCAGGCATTCGCCCACACCGTCCGGGAGGGGCGCGAGCGGATCATCGCGTTGGTGGTGCGGGTCCTGCAGGCAGGTACGCGTAACCCCGAACCTGACACCGACTTCGAGATGATCGCCGCCGCTTTGGTGGGCGCCGGCGAAGCGATCGCCACCCGCCTGAGCACTGGCGACACCGACGTGGACGGCGCGGCCGAGGTGATGATCAACCTGTTCTGGCGCGGGTTGAAGGGCAAGCCGACCGACAAAGACGCGAGCGAATCCCTCGCCGAGCCTGACTAGTCATATGCGCAGCCGCAATAGCGATTTCGCGTGCGCGATAGTGATTGTCGGGCTATTGGCCGGCGTGGCCGGATCGGCTACGTTACTCGTTTTGCGCACGGTCGAGCACCTCACCTACGACTACACCTTCGGCCCGCTGGTCGAGGGTGTGACCGCGAGTAGCCCGGTACGACGAGCCCTAGGGCCGATGGTCGGCGGAGCGCTGGCCGGGTTGGGCTGGTGGCTACTGCGGTCGAGAACCGACGTCACACCGCTGGCCGAAGCAATCGCCAGCCATTCGCGTATCCGCCTGTTGCCCTTCGGCTGTGATGCGGCGTTGCAGGTGCTGGCAGTTGGCTCCGGTGCCTCGTTAGGACGGGAAAGTGCGCCCCGCCAATTCGCCGCGGCCCTCAGTGATCTCGGAACGGGCTGGCTGAAAAAGCTTTCCGCGCAGGACCGGGAGCTTTTGCTGGCCTGCGCGGCCGGCGCCGGCCTGGGCGCGGTGTATTCGGTCCCGGTGGGCGGTGCACTGTTCGCACTGCGAATCATGTTGAAAACCTGGCATCCCAGGGCGTTCGGCGCGGCGCTGATCACCTCGAGCCTGGCGGTCGCCGTATCGTCGTTGGTCACCCACGATCAGACCAGTCTGAGCTGGCCCAACCCATACGTGCCCTATGTCGTGATCGCCTATACGCTGGCCCTGGTGCTGGCTCCGCTGACGCTGGCCGTCGGGCTGGCCTTCAACCACCTGATGACGTCAGCGCAGCGCAACAGGCTGGATCGATCGTGGATGTTGATCCCGGCTATCGCGGGTGCGGGTTTGCTCATCGGCATCTGTTCGCATTGGTGGCCTGAGTTGCCTGGTAACGGGAAGTCGATCCTGACGGCGAGCCTGGCAGGCGGGATGACAGTGCCGGTGGCGGCGGCCGTTCTCATTTTGAAACCGCTTCTGACAGCGGTGTTTTTGCGCGTCGGCGCGGTGGGCGGCATGCTCACGCCGGCGCTGGCCACCGGCGCGGCGGCCGGAACGTTGGTGGCGCTGACGGTCAATGCCGTCGCCGGGACGGAACTGCACGTCGCGGTGTTCTCGATGGCCGGTGCCGCCGGCGTGCTCGCGGTGACTCAGCGCACGCCGTTCTGGGCCGCGATTTTCGTCTGGGAACTGTCCAGGCCGCCGTTGTGGCTGCTTCTGGATCTCCTGATCGTCGCAGCGGGCGCGCACGCTTTACAACTCCGCGTCGAGCGGCATGGCCGGGTGCTAGAGCGCCCGTAACGTACCGGTCAGGTGCGGGAAACCCTTGGACATGTTGCGCAAGCTGAGATCCCAGCCGTCCTGAACCCGGTCGACGTACAACCCGGCGCTGGCCGGCAGCAGTACCGGCTTGCCGAATCGCACCGAATATCTCACCGCGCCCGGAAGGCTAGCCTCAATATTGGCCAAGACCGCTGCGGCGCTGAACATTCCATGCGCTATCACGGTGGGGAAACCGAACAGTTTGGCACCGACGGAGCTGGTGTGGATCGGATTGTGGTCGCCACCTACCGCGGCGTAACGGCGAATCTGGCCGGGACTGATTCGCAGGAGCGCTTGGGGTGCAGGCAGTTTGGGCTGTTTCTGCGGTGCGGGCTTGGGTTCGTCGGACAGGCTGGTGCGTTGCTGATGCAAGAACGTCGTGACCTGGTGCCAGGCCAACTCGCTGCCCACGCTGACATCGGCGATGACGTCGACCAGCAGGCCCTTGCGGTGCTCGCGCAGGTTTTCCGCATGCACCGCGACGTTGACCGTGTCGGTCACGCTGATCGGACGGTACCTAGTGATCTGGTTTTCCAGGTGCACCGATCCCATTGCCGCAAAAGGGAAGTCGAACCCTGTCACCAGCGACATGACGGTGGGGAAGGTCAGTGCGAACGGATACGTCAGCGGCACCGCGTCGGCGTACCGCAGCCCGGTGACCTCGGCGTACTCGGCGACATGGGAGCGGTCGATGGGTAGCTCTTCGACTGTGACCGCGCGATCGGGTAGCCGCCCGCCGCGTGGTACGAACGGTAGGGCTCCTGCCGCCGCGCGCAGCATGTTTCGTAGACCGCTGGGTTGTTGAGTCACGGCGCCTCAGGCCCCAAGCATGGCTTGGCCGCACACGCGAATCGTGTTGCCGGTCACGGCGTTAGAGGCCGGGCTGGCGAAGTAGGCGATCGCTTCGGCCACGTCGACCGGCTGGCCGCCCTGGTACAGCGAATTGAGTCGACGGCCCACCTCGCGGGTGGCCAGCGGGATGGCCTCGGTCATCTTGGTCTCGATGAAACCCGGCGCGATGGCGTTGATCGTGACGCCCTTCTCCGCGAGTTTGGGCGCCAGTGCCTGGGTGAGGCCGATCATCCCGGCCTTGGTGGTGGCGTAGTTGGTCTGGCCGCGGTTGCCCGCGATGCCGGCCATCGACGACAGGCCGATCACCCGGCCACCCTCGCCAATGCTGCCGTTGTCGACCAGGCCTTCGGTGAGGCGTTGCGGCGCAAGCAGGTTGACTGCCAGCACCGAATTCCACCGCGCGTCGTCCATGTTCGCAAGCAGCTTGTCACGGGTGATTCCGGCGTTGTTGACCAGGATGTCGGCGTGGCCGTTGTAGTGGTCGCGTAGGTGCTCGGTGATCCGGTCGACGGCATCGTCGGCGGTGACGTCGAGTGCCAACGCCGTACCGCCGACGCGGGTGGCCGTCTCGGCCAACGCCGCTGCGGCGGACTCCACGTCGATGGCCACCACCCGCGCACCGTCGCGGGCGAACACCTCGGCGATCGTCGCGCCGATGCCGCGGGCGGCACCGGTCACGATGCCGACCTTTCCGTCCAGCGGGCGGTCCCAGTCTTTGACCGGGGTGGAGTCGGCGGCGCCGACGTAGAACACCTGCCCGTCGACGTAGGCCGACTTGGCCGACAGCAGGAACCGCATGGTCGACTCGAGGCCGGTGGCGGCGGGCTTGGCCGCGGGGGAGAGGTAGACCAGCGAGACGGTGGCGCCGCGCTGCAGCTCCTTACCCAGTGAGCGGGTGAACCCTTCCAGTGCGCGCTGGGCGATCCGCTCGTCGCTGCTCTCGGCGTCTTCGGGTGTGGTGCCGACGACGACGACGCGGCCGCAGTGGCCGATGTTGCGCATCAGCGGCGTGAAGAACTCGTGCAGCGCCGTCAGCTTGGCCGGCGTGGTGATGCCGGTGGCGTCGAACACCAGTCCACCGAAGGAATCCGCCCAGCGTCCGCCGAGATTGGCGCCCACCAGGTCGTAGTCGGCGTCCAGCGCCGCCCGCATCGACTCGACGACCCGTCCGTCGCCGCCGATCAGCAAGGGTCCGGCCAGCGCGGGGTCGCCCGCCCGATACCGTCGCAGCTTCTCGGGCTGGGGCACGCCGAGCTGCTTGGCGAGAAATGCACCGGGCCCGGAGTTGACGACTTGGGAGAATAAATCGGGTGCCACTGGACTGCCTTCCATGCTGTCGGGTATCTGTACGGTAGTCGATAGCGAACTTACTCTAGAGTAAGAACGGTGGGTAGTATGGCTCCCATCACTGGTTAACCAACAATTGACGGAGATAAGCGTGCCCTCTCAAAGCGCCTCAGCTGAAAGCGCCTCTGCACGGTCCCAGGCGACCGCCGCCAAGCGGCGGGTCGCGGTTCTAGGTGGCAATCGGATCCCGTTCGCGCGCTCCGACCGCGCCTACGCGCAGGCCTCCAACCTGGACATGTTCACTGCCGCACTCGGCGGGCTGGTCGACCGGTTCGACCTCGCGGGCGTGCGGCTCGATGCCGTGATCGGCGGCGCGGTGCTCAAGCACAGCCGGGATTTCAACCTGATGCGCGAATCGGTGCTGGGCTCTGCGCTGTCGTCCTACACCCCGGCATTCGACCTTCAGCAGGCCTGCGGCACGGGTCTGCAGGCCGCGATTGCCGCCGCGGACGGCATCGCCGCCGGGCGCTACGAGGCGGCGGCGGCAGGAGGAGTTGATACCACCTCCGACGCGCCGATTGCGCTGGGCAACAACCTGCGCCACACGTTGCTCGGACTGCGCCGGGCCAAGTCCAACGTCGACCGGCTGAAACTGGTCGGGAAGCTTCCCGCCAGTTTGGGAGTGGAGATCCCGGTGAACAGCGAGCCGCGCACCGGGCTGTCGATGGGTGACCACGCGGCGATCACCGCCAAGCAGATGGGCATCAAGCGGGTCGATCAGGACGAGCTGTCCGCGGCCAGCCACCGCAACATGGCGGCCGCCTACGATCGCGGCTTCTTCGACGACCTTGTCACACCGTTCCTGGGTCTTTACCGCGACGACAACCTGCGGCCGGACTCGTCGGCGGAGAAGCTGGCCAAGCTCAAGCCGGTGTTCGGCGTCAAGGCCGGCGACGCGACCATGACCGCGGGCAACTCGACGCCCTTGACCGACGGTGCCTCGGTAGCGCTGCTGGCCACCGAGGAGTGGGCCGCCGAGCGTTCGCTGACACCGCTGGCGTACTGGGTTGACGCCGAGACGGCGGCGGTCGACTACGTCAACGGCCCCGACGGGCTGCTGATGGCGCCGACCTACGCGGTGCCGCGGCTGCTGGCCCGCAACGGGCTCACCCTGCAGGACTTCGATTTCTACGAGATTCACGAGGCATTCGCCTCTGTCGTGCTGGCGCACCTGCAGGCTTGGGAGTCCGACGAATATTGCAAGGAGCGGCTCGGCCTGGACGCCGCGCTGGGGTCCATCGACCGGTCCAAGCTGAATGTCAACGGTTCGTCGCTGGCGGCCGGGCACCCGTTCGCCGCTACCGGTGGTCGCATCCTCGCGCAATTGGCCAAACAGCTGAACGAGGCGAAGGCCGCCAACGGTGGTAAACCGGTCCGCGGTCTGATCTCGATCTGCGCGGCCGGCGGACAGGGTGTCGCGGCCATTCTGGAGGCCTAACGGCCGCCGAGGCGCCGTTTAGCCTCGTCAAACCCCGGGTAGCCAACACCGCGGATGGCTCCGCGCTGCTACCGGGCCCCCGACCCAAAGGCAGCGCGGAGCATCCTTGAAATCGGTGGTACGCGGCGCCTGCGGGTACTGGACCACGACCGGGGCCGCCACGGAATGAGGGGATCCCGCGGCGGCCCCTTTTCGTGTGCCCGAAGCGTTGCCGGCGGAGGCAAACCACAGCACTACCGCAAGCCACCAACTCAAATCACAGCGCCACCTCAAATCACAGCGCCAGCTCAAACCACACCTGTACCTCAGTCCAGGTGGGAGTGCTGCGTAGAAATCGACGCATATGTGATATCACCGCGAGGCCGCCACCGGCTGATATCGCATACGCGTCGATTGCGAAAAAGAAGTGCACCCATGGAGACAGTGCTGGTGTTACTGATGTTGCAACAGCGACATCCCCCGTCTCCGAGGAGAGCGGGGGATGTCGATGTCTAGCTTGGATCAGAACGCGGCTTCGTCGAGCTCCATGATCTCGTTGTCGATGGTCTCCAGCACCTGACGAGTGCTGGTCAACAGCGGCAGGAAGTTCTTCGCGAAGAACGACGCCACCGCGATCTTGCCCTCGTAGTAGGACCGATCGGCGTCGCTGCAGCCGGCGTCCAGCGCCTCCAGGGCCACAGCGGCCTGACGCTGCAGCAGCCAGCCCAGCACCAGGTCTCCGACGCTCATCAAGAAGCGCACCGAACCGGTGCCCACCTTGTAGATGCTCGAGATCTCATCCTGCGCGGCCATCAGGTAGCCGGTCAGCGTCGCCGCCATCGCCTGGACGTCGGCCAGTGCGGTGGACAGCAACGCCCGCTCGGCCTTCAGTCGACCGTTGCCGGACTCGTTCTTGATGAACTCCTCGATCTGCCCCGACACGTGGGCCAGCGCCACACCCTTGTCGCGGACGATCTTGCGGAAGAAGAAGTCCTGCGCCTGGATGGCCGTGGTGCCTTCGTAGAGCGAGTCGATCTTGGCGTC
>NZ_JBYCLD010000047.1:0-12886 GCF_057473725.1 Mycobacterium sp. TH-M11
GAGCCGTGTATCTGGATGTCAGTCGTGGCGTCTGGATGCGGGATGGGTCGGCCTCCTCAGCCTCGCCGGCGGCCGACGTTGGCCTGTTCAGCGTTCAAAGCCTAGACGGCCCCGGTTGCCCGCGCCTGTCTGGCGCGGGCAACGGGAATCGAACCCGCGTAGCTCGTTTGAAGGGTGGTAGCAAAATCGTACTATTGTTGCCGCTCAGGGCGGGTATTTAGCTCGGCTGCCCGTGTCTTTGAGGTGGACAGAAGGTTCCTGGCCGAGGACCCGGCCGATTCTGGGGCGTGTACGGACTCCAGAAGGCCGTCGCCGTCGTCGAGGTCTCCCAGGACGCATAACCTGACAGCCCGCCGGCGTCGGGCCAGGCTTCGCCGCCCTGCTCGCTGGCGCCGCTGCATGAAACCGTCCCGCATGCCGCTGTCGGCATGCGTTCAACTTGTGGCGCCGTTGGCCGAGTTCGCGATCGCCACGGCAGCGGGGTAGCCGCCGGGGCCGAACACCGACTAGGTCTCGTGACTTGGATAAGGGCGCGGTGTCTCAGCTGTGGGGTATAGTGAGCTTAATCGTTCGGCCCGCACCGAGATTCTGTCTCGGGAGTGGGCCGGATTTCTTTTCGCTATCGTTCCTCCATGCGGGTCCAGCCGATCAAGGCCTGGCTGTCGATCACAGATCAGATCGCCAAGTTGAGGCTTCGGGGCATGCACATCACTGACGACGCCTCGGCGCTCATTGGCTATCAGCGGTCGGCTACTACCGGTTGAGCGGGTACTGGTACCCCTTCCGCGAGCTCGACATCACTGGCCAGTCCCGCCGGCTCAGCACATTCGTGGAGGGTACGACGTTCACAGAAATCGTCGGCCTCTACGAGTTCGATCGCCATCTGAAGACGCCGGTCCAAAGCGGATTGGAACGAATCGAAGTCGCGTTGCGGAGCCAGATCGGACACCGTCTGGGGCACTAGACCCGATGGCACACACCGATGCACGGCATTTTCGGCCGACCTTCGATCACGCCACTTGGCACCGAACCGCGCAACGACGGGTCGACCGAGCCCGCGGACGCGACGAGTTCGTCGACCACCATGATGCGGTCTACGGTGGGCAGCTGCCGATCTGGGTGCTAACAGACGTGTTGGACTTCTCTGACCTCTCGAAGTTGTACGCGGGCTTGAAATCCATCGACCAGAAAGTCATCGGCGACTGGTTCGGGGTGAGTCCCCACCCGTCGGCGTCTAAGGGCCAGCGGCGACGCTGGCGCGACAACCACCCGCTGGTGAACTGGCTGGAGCACATGTCCATCGTCCGCAACATCTGTGCCCATCACAGCCGACTGTGGAATCGCCGCCTCACCCCGATCGGGACATCCTCGCGGGTGCGGCATCTGCCCGCCTTAGACGCGCTACCGGTCGACCAGGTGCAGATGGAGCGCGTGTACGGGACGATCTGTGTCATCACCGCCCTGCTGGAAGCGGTCTCACCGGGGGAGCCACTGGCGCACAGGCGTGGATGATCTGGTGAGCAGCTCGTTCGCCAATTTTCAGCTGCGTAAGCCCAGCGAAATGAAATACCCGGCACCAGGCCCTTGACCCTGACCGCTACGAGCGGGCCTGGACACACCAGTCGGACACCCCATACCCCGACTGGGCGGGCGCCGGCGCCCGCCCGAGCGTTGATTGACTTCGGTTTCCCCAGCCCGACATTGCCGAGGCAGGTGGACGCGAGCACGCCCTACCTATCGGACCTCGACCCCACGATCTGGAAGCCGGTCCATGACGACCTTGAGTTGCTCGCGGGCGAGGCCGAAGCGAGCGGCCCCGGCGGTAGCGGCGCGGCTGCCCGCGCCTGTGTGGAGCGGGCGACGGGAATCGAACCCGCGTAGCTAGTTTGGAAGACTAGGGCTCTACCATTGAGCTACGCCCGCGTGTGTTGGTCGAGCGCGACTTTACGGCGCGGCAGACATCAAATCCAAATGTTGCCGTCCCGTGAGCTGGTCGTGAGGCCAGGACGCAGGGCTGGCGAGCTGTGGCCGTAGTATCGCGTGGTCACCGCGGGGTGTAGCGCAGCTTGGTAGCGCATCCGCTTTGGGAGCGGAAGGCCGCAGGTTCAAATCCTGTCACCCCGACTGGCACGCCATATCAGGACAACCAAGGAGCAGGCCCGTGAAGAGCACCGTCGAGAAGCTGAGCCCCACCCGGGTTCGGATCAACGTTGAGGTGCCGTTCGGGGAACTGAAGCCGGACTTCGACAGGGCCTACAAGGAGCTTGCCAAGCAGGTCCGAATCCCGGGGTTCCGTCCCGGCAAGGCCCCCGCCAAGTTGCTGGAGGCCCGGGTCGGCAAGGAAGCGATCCTCGACCAGGTCGTCAACGAGGCGCTGCCGAGCCGCTACGGCCAGGCAGTCACCGAGGTCGACGTGCGGCCGCTGGGCCAGCCCGCGATCGACGTCACCAAGAAGGTGTACGGCGAGGACCTGGTCTTCACCGCCGAAGTCGACGTGCGGCCCGAGTTCACGCTGCCGGACCTCAGCGCACTGAAGATCACCGTGGACCCGATCGACGTCAGCGATGAAGACGTCGACGCCGAACTGCAGAATCTGCGCGCGCGGTTCGGCACCCTCAAGGGCGTCGAGCGGCCCGCCGCTACCGGTGATTTCGTCTCGATCGACCTGTCGGCCATCATCGACGGCGAGGACGTTCCCGAAGCCGCGACGACGGGCATGTCACACGAGGTCGGGTCGGGTCGGCTCATCGACGGCCTCGATGAGGCGATCATCGGCCTGTCGGCGGGCGAGTCGAAGGTTTTCACCACCGAACTGGTCGCCGGATCGCACGCCGGCAAGGAGGCCGAAGTCACCGTCACGGTCGGCTCCGTCAAAGAGCGGGAGTTGCCCGAGCCGGACGACGAATTCGCGCAATTGGCAAGTGAATTCGACACCATTGACGAGTTGAAGGCCGATCTGTCCGAACGGGTCAGCCGGGTCAAGCGCGTGCAGCAGGCCGAGCAGATTCGCACCGCCGCGATCGATGCGCTGCTCGAAGGTGTCGAGATGCCGTTGCCGGAAGCCGTCGTGCAGGCCCAGGTGGACAACACCATTCACAATGCGTTGCACGGCCTGGACCACGACGAGGCCAAGCTTGCCCAGGCGCTGGAGAAGCAGGGCACGACGCGCGAAAAGTTCGACGCCGACGCCCGCACCGAGGCCGAGAAGGCCATCAAGACGCAGTTGTTGCTCGATGCGCTGGGCGACGACCTCGACATTCAGGTCGGCCAGGATGACCTGACCGAACGCCTGGTGACGACTTCTCGGCAGTACGGAATTCAGCCGCAGGAGTTGCTGGGCTATCTGCAGCAGCAGAACCAGCTGCCGGCGATGTTCGCCGATGTGCGTCGCGGCAAGACCATCGCCGCCGCGGTCGAGGCGGCCACCGTCAGCGACACCGACGGAAACGTGATCGACACTTCGGAGTTCTTCGGCACCGGCGACCAACAGGACGCCGCAGAGGCCGACGCTGAGGAAACTGACGAGGCCGACGCGTCGTCGGAGGAGTTGGCGGGCGACACGAAGTGACGCTGTGAGCGAACGCGGTCAGTTCGGGGAGTGCTCGACGGCCGGGTTTGGTTAGTGTCGGTGTATACGGAACGTAAAGAAAGCAGGTAACCCACTGTGAGCCGTGGGAGTGAAATGCGCGCCAGCGCGCTGGGTCTGAACCTCACCGACTCGGTCTATGAGCGTCTGCTCTCCGAGCGCATCATATTTCTGGGGTCGCAGGTCGACGACGACATTGCCAACCGGTTGTGCGCACAGATTCTGCTGCTCGCCGCCGAAGACGCCACCAAGGACATCCATCTCTACATCAACTCGCCCGGTGGATCGATCAGCGCCGGGATGGCGATCTACGACACGATGGTGCTGGCGCCCTGCGACATCGCCACCTACGCGATGGGCATGGCGGCCTCGATGGGCGAGTTCCTGTTGGCCGCCGGCACCAAGGGCAAGCGTTACGCGCTGCCACATGCGCGCATCCTGATGCACCAGCCGCTGGGTGGGGTGACCGGTAGCGCGGCCGATATCGCGATCCAGGCCGAACAGTTCCACGTCATCAAGAAGGAAATGTTCCGGCTCAACGCCGAGTTCACCGGGCAGTCGATCGAACGCATCGAGGCCGACTCCGACCGCGACCGGTGGTTCACCGCCCAGGAAGCGCTGGAGTACGGATTCGTCGACCACATCATCACCCGCGCCGCGCACATCAGTGGAGAAGCAGAATGAACCCCGAAATCCAGCCGCAGGCGCGCTACATCCTGCCGTCGTTCGTCGAGCACTCCAGCTGGGGTGTCAAAGAGTCCAACCCGTACAACAAGCTGTTCGAGGAACGCATCATCTTCCTCGGCGTCCAGGTCGACGACGCCTCGGCCAACGACATCATGGCCCAGCTGCTGGTGTTGGAGTCGCTGGATCCCGACCGCGACATCACCATGTACATCAACTCGCCGGGCGGCAGCTTCACCTCGCTGATGGCGATCTACGACACCATGCAGTACGTCCGGGCCGACATCCAGACCGTCTGCCTGGGCCAGGCCGCCTCGGCCGCGGCGGTGCTGCTGGCTGCGGGCACGCCCGGTAAGCGGATGGCGCTGCCCAACGCCCGGATTCTGATCCACCAGCCGTCGCTGGCCGGCGTGATCCAGGGCCAGTTCTCCGACCTGGAGATCCAGGCCGCCGAGATCGAGCGGATGCGCACGCTGATGGAGACGACGCTGGCGCACCACACCAACAAGGACGCCGGGGTGATCCGTAAGGACACCGACCGCGACAAGATCCTCACCGCTGCGGAGGCCAAGGAGTACGGGATCATCGACACGGTTCTGGAGTACCGCAAGCTCTCCGCGTCGACGGCCTGACGTCCGCATATTGCCCGACGTGCACGTGGTGCGATGTCCACGTCCACTTTTCGGACTCACTACACGGTCGGCGCACGTCATTGCCTCGGTCGCATAACGGGGGCGACACGGCGGCGCGCCCGCCGAGCATCGGGGCGCTCAAAGAGATATGTTCGCAGCGCATAACTCGAATATCACCGACGCGATTCAGCTCTACCGGTCGCATCGCCGTGTAGCAAGCGGGTAGCGTCGGTCAGTACACGCGAGATAGCACCATCGAACCGGTGAAAAGGAAGTAGGCCCCCAGCACCATGGCGCGCATCGGAGACGGCGGCGACCTGCTGAAGTGCTCGTTCTGCGGGAAGAGCCAGAAGCAGGTCAAAAAGCTCATTGCGGGGCCGGGGGTGTACATCTGCGATGAGTGCATCGACCTGTGCAACGAGATCATCGAAGAAGAACTCGCCGACGCCGACGACGTAAAACTCGACGAACTGCCCAAGCCCGCCGAGATCCGGGACTTCCTGGAGGGCTACGTCATCGGTCAGGACACCGCCAAGCGAACGCTGGCCGTCGCGGTCTACAACCACTACAAGCGGATTCAGGCTGGTGAGAAGGGGCGCGAGTCGCGTACCGGCGAGTCCGTCGAGCTGACCAAGTCCAACATCTTGATGCTGGGGCCGACCGGGTGCGGGAAAACGTACCTGGCCCAGACGTTGGCCAAGATGCTCAACGTCCCGTTCGCCATCGCCGACGCCACCGCGCTGACCGAAGCCGGCTACGTCGGTGAAGACGTCGAGAACATTCTGCTCAAGCTGATCCAGGCTGCGGACTACGACGTCAAGCGCGCCGAGACCGGCATTATCTACATCGACGAGGTCGACAAGATCGCCCGCAAGAGCGAGAACCCGTCGATCACCCGCGACGTCTCCGGTGAAGGCGTGCAGCAGGCGCTGCTGAAGATCTTGGAGGGCACCCAGGCGTCGGTGCCGCCGCAGGGCGGTCGCAAGCACCCACACCAGGAATTCATCCAGATCGACACCACCAACGTGTTGTTCATCGTCGCCGGCGCGTTCGCCGGGCTGGAGAAGATCGTCTCGGACCGGGTCGGCAAGCGCGGGTTGGGATTCGGGGCCGAGGTGCGTTCCAAGGCCGAGATCGACACCACCGACCACTTCGCTGAGGTCATGCCCGAAGACTTGATCAAATTCGGGTTGATTCCCGAATTCATCGGTCGGCTGCCGGTGGTCGCTTCGGTGACCAACCTGGACATGGAGTCGCTGGTCAAGATTTTGTCCGAGCCCAAAAACGCACTGGTCAAGCAGTACGCCCGGCTGTTCGAGATGGACAACGTGGAGCTCGAATTCAGTCAGGACGCGCTGGAAGCGATCGCCGATCAGGCGATCCACCGCGGCACCGGCGCACGCGGCTTGCGCGCGATCATGGAAGAAGTTCTGCTGCCGGTGATGTATGACATCCCCAGCCGTGACGACGTCGCCAAGGTCGTGGTCACCAAGGAGACCGTGCAGGACAACGTGCTGCCGACGATCGTGCCGCGCAAGCCTTCGCGCGCCGAGCGCCGCGACAAGAGCGCGTAGTCACCGCTAGGCCTTGAGCGCCGGCGCGATACCGGTTCGGGCTTTCCGCGCACTGGATCTGGCGAACTTCTTCCTGGCTGATGTACGCGACGGACTCGGGCCGTACCTGTCGATCTACCTGCTGCTGACGCACCATTGGGATCAGGCGTCGATCGGGTTCGTGATGGGGATCGGCGGTATCGCGGCTGTCGTGGCGCAAACCCCGGCGGGCGCGCTGGTCGACCGGACCTTGGCCAAACGGGCGATGATCGTCGCCGGCGCGCTGACCGTCACCGCCGGAACGTTGGCCATTCCGCTGCATCCCAGCTTCGCTGCGATCGCGGTGCTGCAGGCGCTGACCGGGATCGCCGGGTCGGTGTTCGCTCCGGCGCTGGCCGCGATCACCCTGGGTATCGTTGGAGCCCGGCATTTCTCCCGGCGGATCGGGCGTAACGAATCGTTCAACCACGCCGGTAATGCCACCGCCGGCGTGATGACGGGGGCACTGGCCTACGGCTTCGGTCCGGTTGTCGTCTTCTGGGTGCTGGCCGCCATGGCAGCCCTGAGCGTGGTCGCGACGTTGCGGATCCCCGGCGATGCGATCGACCACGACCGTGCCCGCGGCATGGATCACGAGGCCGGCGAGGCCCACCCGCAGCCCGCTGGCCTTGCGGCGCTGTTCCGCGACCGGCGACTGCTGATCTTCGCCCTGGCGATGGTCGCCTTTCACCTCGCCAACGCCGCGATGCTGCCGCTCGTCGGCCAGGTCCTGGCCTTGCAGAACAAAGACGTCGGCACCGCGTTGATGGCATCGTGCGTGGTGGCCGCGCAAGTGGTGATGGTGCCGATGGCATATTTGGCCGGCGCCAAGGCCGACAGTTGGGGGCGCAAGCGGATCTTTCTGATCGGGTTCGCGGTCCTGACCGCCCGGGGATTTCTCTACCCGCTGTCCGACAATCCCTATTGGCTGGTTGGCGTCCAGATGCTCGACGGGGTCGGAGCCGGCATCTTCGGTGCGCTGTTCCCGCTGGTAGTGCAGGACCTGACGCACGGCACCGGACGTTTCAATGTGAGCCTTGGCGCGCTGACCACGATGTGGGGTCTCGGTGCCGCGCTGTCGAACGTCTTGGCGGGGTGGATCGTGGTGGTCGGGGGCTACCACGCTGCCTTCGTTTCGTTGGGAATCGTCGCCGCCGCGGGCCTTGTGCTGTTCGCCGCGGCCATGCCCGAAACCGGGCCCAACTCACCCCGAAACGACGGGTTGACCCAGGCTGACGGCCTCCCCCAAATGGGGGAGGCCAGCCGCTAGCAAACGTTACTGATGCGTAACTTCGGTTCTTAGACTTTGCGCTCCGCAAAAAGTGACCAACACCACATTTAGCCTTGGCTGATATCGACTGCGCGTTTCTGACCTCGATCTTTAGTGGAGAGGCGGTAGCGTGGAGGTATGGCTGGCGGTCCGTGAATCCCTAAGAGAAGTGCAATAATCGGTACTGCCAGTGACATAAAAATCGGTCGGGGCGTAACTCGGACGATTTGCCGCGGTTACGACCACATGCCGGGGCGGTGAACAGCTACGGAAGGCGGCGACGTGGGTCCGAATGGAAGCGGAGCCGACGCGGCGCGACCCGGCCGGAGAAAGACCGAGAAACTGGAACAGATCGTCATCCGGTTTGCGGGCGACTCCGGTGACGGCATGCAGCTCACCGGCGACCGATTCACCTCCGAGGCAGCGCTTTTCGGTAACGACCTGGCGACCCAGCCGAGCTATCCGGCCGAAATCCGCGCGCCGCAGGGCACCCTGCCCGGCGTTTCGTCGTTCCAGATTCAAATCGCCGACTACGACATCTTGACCGCCGGTGACCGGCCCGACGTTCTCGTCGCCATGAACCCGGCGGCGTTGAAGGCCAACATCATCGACCTGCCGATCGGCGGCCTGGTGATCGCCAACTCCGACGAGTTCACCAAGCGCAACCTCGCCAAAGTCGGTTACGACAACAACCCGCTGGAAACCGGCGAACTGTCCGACTACAAGGTCGAAGCCGTCGCGATGACCACGCTGACCCTCGGCGCCGTCGAGGCCATCGGCGCCACCAAGAAGGACGGCCAGCGCGCCAAGAACATGTTCGCTCTCGGCCTGCTGTCGTGGATGTACGGCCGGCCGATCGAGACCAGCGAGCGATTCATCCGGGAGAAGTTCGCCCGCAAGCCCGACATCGCTGAGGCAAACGTTCTGGCGCTGAAAGCCGGCTGGAACTACGGGGAGACCACCGAGGCATTCGCCGTGACCTATGAGGTGTCGCCGGCGAAGCTGCCCCCCGGTGAGTACCGCCAGATCTCGGGCAACACCGCGTTGTCCTATGGCATCGTCGCCGCCGGTCAGCTGGCCGATCTTCAGGTCATGCTGGGCAGCTACCCGATCACGCCGGCGTCGGACATCCTGCACGAGCTGTCCAAGCACAAGAACTTCAACGTCCTGACCTTTCAGGCCGAGGACGAGATCAGCGGTATCTGCGCCGCGTTGGGCGCTTCCTACGGCGGCGCGCTCGGCGTCACCAGCACCTCGGGCCCCGGCCTGTCGCTGAAGTCCGAAGCCCTCGGCCTTGCGGTGATGACCGAGCTGCCGCTGATCGTGATCGACGTGCAGCGTGGCGGACCCTCGACCGGTCTGCCGACGAAAACCGAACAGGCTGACCTGCTGCAGGCGCTGTACGGCCGCAACGGCGAGTCGCCGGTGGCCGTGCTGGCGCCGCGGTCGCCGTCGGACTGCTTCGACGTCGCGCTGGAGGCGGTGCGCATCGCGGTCGGATACCACACCCCGGTGGTGATCCTGTCGGACGGCGCGATCGCCAACGGCTCTGAGCCGTGGCGCATCCCGAATGTCGAAGACTTGCCACGTATTCGGCATACCTTCGCCAACCCCGACGAGCCGTTCATGCCGTACGCCCGCGACCCCGAGACACTCGCCCGGCTGTTCGCGATCCCCGGCACGCCCGGGCTCGAGCACCGCATCGGTGGTTTGGAGTCCGCCAACGGAACCGGCGCCATCTCTTACGACCCGGCCAACCACGACCTGATGGTGCGGTTGCGCGAAGCCAAGATCGAGGGAATCTCGGTTCCCGATCTGGAAGTCGACGACCCGAGCGGCGACGCCGAGTTGCTGCTGATTGGGTGGGGAAGCTCGTACGGCCCGATCGGCGAGGCCTGCCGGCGTGCCCGGCGCCACGACATCAAGGTCGCCCACGCGCACCTGCGCCACTTGCGTCCATTCCCGGCCAACCTGGGCGAGGTGCTGCGGCGCTACCCGCAGGTGGTGTGCCCGGAGATGAACCTGGGCCAGCTGGCGCTGCTGCTGCGCGGAAAGTATCTGGTCGACGTGCAATCGGTTACCAAGGTTCAGGGCGCCGCGTTCCTGGCCGACGAGGTCGGCCGCATGATCCGCGCGGCGCTGAGCGGCACGCTGGCCGAAATCGAGCAGGACAAAACGATGGTCGCGAGATTGGCAGCGGCCACGGTGGGAGCAGGGAGCTAGTTGTATGACTGACCTGATCGGCGCAGACCTGGGCCTGGAGGACATGTTGTCCGGGCACGGCCGGGTGCCCACCACGGACCAACCGCAGAAAGCCAAGGACTTCACCAGCGACCAAGAGGTCCGCTGGTGCCCCGGCTGCGGCGACTACGTCATCCTCAATACGATGCGAAACTTCTTGCCGGAGTTGGGATTACGGCGAGAAAACATCGTCTTCGTCAGCGGTATCGGCTGCTCGAGCCGGTTCCCGTACTACCTGGAAACCTACGGCCTGCACTCGATCCACGGCCGTGCGCCGGCGATCGCGACCGGCCTGGCACTGTCGCGTGAAGACCTCTCGGTCTGGGTCGTCACCGGCGACGGCGACGCGTTGTCGATCGGTGGTAACCACTTGATCCACGCGTTGCGGCGCAACATCAACCTGACCATCCTGCTGTTCAACAATCGGATCTACGGTCTGACCAAGGGCCAGTACTCGCCGACCTCCGAGGTCGGCAAGGTCACCAAGTCGACGCCGATGGGATCGCTCGACCAGCCGTTCAACCCGGTGTCGCTGGCACTGGGCGCCGAGGCGAGTTTCGTTGGGCGCGCGCTGGATTCCGACCGCAAGGGCCTGACGGAGGTGCTGCGTGCCGCGGCCGCCCACCGCGGCTCGGCGCTTGTCGAGATCCTGCAGGACTGCCCGATCTTCAACGACGGCTCGTTCGACGCGCTGCGTAAGGAGGGCGCCGAGGATCGGGTGATCAACGTCCACCACGGTGAGCCGATCGTCTTCGGCTCAGGCGACGAATACTGTGTCGTGCGATCCGGTTTCGGACTCGAGGTGGCCAAGACCGCTGATGTCAGCGCCGGCGAGATCGTCGTCCACGACGCGCACGCCGAGGACTCCGCCTACGCCTACGCGCTGTCGCGGCTGTCGCAGCAGAACCTCGAGCACACGGTGATGGGCGTCTTCCGTCAGGTCAACCGGCCCACTTATGATGATGCTGCGCGGTCGCAGATCCAGGCCGCGCAAGAATCGAAGCCTTCCGACCGCGCCGCGTTGCAGTCGTTGCTGCACGGCCGTGACACCTGGACTGTGAACTGACATGACTGCTACGGGTAAGCCGGCTTCGCTCGCCGGCGTGGTGCTGGCTGCGGGCGCGTCGCCCTGGGAGGGCCGGGCGAAGGCGCTGGAGCAGGTTCGCGACGGGCACACCACGGCGGTTGAACACGTCGTGAGCGTCGTCGCAGAGCGGTGCGAACCCGTTTTCGTGGTGACCTCACCGGGACAGTCGCTACCGAAACTCCCGGCACAGATTGTGCGCGACGATGTGCGCGGCCACGGGCAACTGTCCGCGGTCGGCCGCGGCCTGCGCGCCGCGGCTGAGTCGGGTGCGACACACGCATTCTTGTGCTCGGTCGACGCGGAACTCCTCGACCCCGACGTGATCGACGTGCTCGCTGCCCGGGCAGCGGCGCTGAACGCTGACATCGTCTTACCGTGGGACGGAGCGAACCACTACCTGGCCGCGGTGTACCGCACCGAATTGGCTTCTGCCGTCGACGATCTCGTTGCCGCGGGTGAGCGAGACCTCTCCGCATTGATCGTGCGGTCAGACACCCAACGGGTCATGGTCGCCGGCGACGGCTCGGGCACTGAGCCATTCGCGGTCTCCGGGGTCGCGTAGTCTGCCGGTCGCTGACCGGACCTCTTGTCGCACTAGCGAACTGACGGATCTCCCAGCTAGTTGCAAATATTCGTCCCCGCCGGCCGCTCGAAGCCGCGAAAGATACTGGTGGACAATAGTTTTAAGCACTGCATAATGGTGGTAACTGAAAGTTGCTCTGGTGCAGATGGTTTGGTCAGAGCCTTTGAAATCGCTTGCGAGACGCCACTCTAATGTGTGATCTTGATAACTTTTACGACTGATCGCGCAGGTTGGAAGAGGCTCCGAACTGGCGGCGATGACGCCCAAAAGCGGTGGCGCAGATCACAAAAAGGGCGTGATTTGACTCACTATTCGGCGTGCGAAGTTTGAAACTGACCCGTGCGACAAATGCGCATGTGACCAGCGGGATCGATTGGCTGAGCCGGTCGTGACCAAGTTGTTATCGACGCCGGGCACCGGCGTGTCATGAGATGACGAGTGCGGCGCGTTTCTCGTACGGTCCAAAGCGATCTGAAAACGCAACAACAGATCGAAAACACGCACCCGCGTGCGAGCGGGGGCAACGGACGGCGATGACGCCCCCGTGCGGCCGCCGGGCTACTGCCCGGTATTGGCTGGCGCCCCGGCTGTCGTGCCTGAACGAGACGGCGCGATTCGAAGTAGCCGACCGCCCATAAAACCGGCAATCAGCCCACCTCCGCTGGGCTTGCTTCGGCGTGCGCACCCGTGAAAGGAACAACGTTGCAGAACGTCCGCCAGACGCTTCGCATGGCCGCGCTCGCCGCGGTGCTCGCCTCGGCCCCGCTGGGCCTGTCCAACGCGACCGCCTCCGCTGATGTCGAGGGGGCCCTCCAAAGCGCGCCGTCCCCGATCGAGCCGGCCGGTTTCGTGCCGGCTCCGGATGCGCCGCCGGCTCCGGCCGATGTGCTGCCCGCTCCGGAGGCCCCTGCGCCGGACGCTCCGGCTCCGGATGCGCCGCCGGCCCCGGCCGATGTGCTGCCCGCTCCGGAGGCCCCTGCGCCGGACGCTCCGGCTCCGGACGCGCCGCCGGCTCCGGCCGACGTGCTGCCCGCTCCGGAGGCGCCGGAACCCGAGGAGGCCCCGGCACCCGAGAAGAAGGCGTACAGCGTCAACTGGGACGCGATCGCCGCATGCGAGTCCGGCGGTAACTGGGCCATCAGCACCGGCAATGGCTACTCCGGTGGACTGCAGTTCACGCCGGGCACCTGGCGTGCCAACGGCGGCTCGGG
>NZ_JBYCLD010000048.1:0-11223 GCF_057473725.1 Mycobacterium sp. TH-M11
GGGTAGGCCTCGGCCTGGTCGAGATCCTCGTCGGCGCTGCGGAAGAAGAATTCGTTGGCGTCGG
Source organism: Mycobacterium sp. TH-M11 (assembly GCF_057473725.1). Lineage (NCBI taxonomy): Bacteria > Bacillati > Actinomycetota > Actinomycetes > Mycobacteriales > Mycobacteriaceae > Mycobacterium > Mycobacterium sp. TH-M11. The sequence continues at coordinate 65 of NZ_JBYCLD010000048.1, forward strand.
CGCCGGACAAAAAGATGACGTGCTTGTCGACGAGCTGGAACCAGCCGACGTCGCCGCATTCGTCGCGGATGCGCTTCATCAAACCGATCGGGTCGGTGCGGAATTCCTCGAGGTGGCCGTGCTCTTCTTCGCCACCGGAAACCCTTGGCACAGTTAGGGATTTAGTCATTGGCTGGGTATCCCTTCTTCGCCGAGTGCAAGCTTCTGGCGATCTGTCTTGTCGGCCAACGGAGCCTCGGGCTGAAGCTCCATGTTGGCGATGCAGCCGCCGCGCGGTGTCTCGGCGACGAACCTGATGGCGCGGCCGAGGTCGGCGGCCCGCAAGAAGTAGTCGTGGCGCGCTTGGCCCCATTTGGCCCAATCCTCAAGTGCGGGGCCGATTTTCTCCGCTGGCAAACTCCAGCCCATCGACGTCTTGGTCGGACCGGGGTGCACGATCGACGCCCGTACGCCGGTGCCCTCCAGTTCCATCTGGAAGTTGCTGACCATCGCTACGAGTGCGGCTTTGGCCGCGCCGTAGGCGCCCATGTGCGGCCGCTGACGCAGCGCCACGTCGGATCCGACGAAGATCAGGTCGCCGCGCTGCCGCGCGATCATCCCCGGCAGCACCGCTGAGGCCAACCGGAAGGCGCCGACCAGATGGATCTGCAGCTGAGAGTCGAATTCGTCGCCGGTGATCTCGGCGAGCTTGCCGAAGTAGGTGTCACCCGCACCGGCCACCAGTACCTCGATCGCGCCGAGCGCCTCGGTCGATTGCGCAACAAAGGATGTGACCGACTCAGGGTCGGTGACGTCGAGGTGGAAGCCGACCGCCTCGCCGCCGTCGGCGTTGATCTTGCCCACGGTCTCGTCGAGTTTCGCCACGCGGCGGGCGCCCAGGGCGACGGGGAAGCCGTGCGCGGCCAGTTCGATGGCGGTGGCTTCGCCGATACCGGACGACGCGCCCGCCACGATCGCCGGGCGACGCTCGGGCAGGGGGTCAAAGCGGGGCATTCAGCGGACCTCCAGGGTCATCGGCAGGTGGGCAAATCCACGGACGTTGCTGGAATGGACGCGGACCGAGTTCTGCTCGTCGACTTCGTATGTGCGGATTCGGGTGACTAGTTCGGTGAGGGCAACCCGGGCTTCCATCCGCGCCAGGTGCGCGCCCAGGCAGAAGTGCGCACCGCTGCCGAAACTCAACAGTTTGGAACCGATATCGCGCCCGATGACGAAGTCGTCGGGATTATCGAAGGCGCGTTCGTCGCGGTGTCCGGAACCGGGTAGCAACAACAGAACGTCGCCGTCGGGAATGGTGGTGTCGTACAGGGTCAATCCACCGGCCACCGAGCGGGCCAGGATCTGGCTGGAGGTGTCGTAGCGCAATGTCTCCTCGACCCACAGCGGTACCCGGGACAGGTCTTCATAGACTCCCACCAGCTGGTCAGGGTTGCGATGACCCCAAAACGCAGCGTTGGCAAGCAGTTTGGTGGTTGTCTCGTTTCCGGCGATCACCATCAGGAACATGAAGCCGAGGACTTCTTCGTCGGTGAGCCGGTCGCCGTCGATCTCGGCTTGCAGTAGTGCCGTGGTCAGGTCGTCGGACGGCTTCTTGCGCCGCTCGGCGACCATCTCCTGGTAGTAGACAATCAGGTTGAGCGAGGCCTCGATGGCCTGCGGCGGGACATCGGTCACGCCTTCGTCGCGGTGCATCACGCCGTCAGCCCAAGCCCGCACCGGCGCTCGATCGGGTTCGGGCACACCCATCAACTCGGAGATGACGTCCATCGGCAGCTTGCCGGCGAACTCGTCGACGTAGTCGACGGCGACACCGGATGCCGCTTTCTCCAGCATGACATCCAGGTGCCGGGTTGCGATCTCGGTGACGCGCGGCTCGAGTTCACGAATACGCCTGGGTGTGAAGCCTTTTGAGACCAGTGTCCGCAGCCGCAGGTGCGCCGGGTCGTCCATCGCCAAAAAAGACATGGTCTTGGCGGCGTGCGGTCCGCGCGACGCCGGGTCCAGTGAGACGCCGTACTTGTTCGACAGCGTGATGCTGTTGCGGAAGCCCTGGTGCACGTCCTGGTGGCGGGACAACGCCCAGAAGCCCAATTCCTCGTTGTGATACAGCGGAGCCTGCTCGCGCAGTCGCTTGTAGTACGGGTACGGGTCTTCGTGGAAGTCGTAGTCGTATGGATCCAGTACCGGCTGGTCGATGGTGGTCATCAGGCTTCCGTCGTGACGATGAGGCCGACCGCGTACGCGAGGTGGTCGGCAATCTGGTGGTAGGTGTAGGCGCCGCTGGCGGCGTTGACGAGCGCGCCGAAGAACGTCATCTCCAGAACCGACACGATGCGGGGTTCGGCGTCGGGACCGATGGCCGAGGTGATGCGCCGGTGGATCTCGGCACCGATGCGGTCGCGCACCGTCCTGACGGCCGGATCGCCGCCGCCGCCGAGCAATGCAGTCGTGCAGGCCGCGGCAACCTCGGGTTCGTCGGCGACGACCAGGGCGAGATGACGCAACGCCTGGTCCACGCGCGTCGGCATCGGCTCGTTCACGTCGGTGAAGTAGGGGACCTGCCGTACCAGGTCGAGGTAGACCTCGGCAATCAGATGATTCTTTGACGAGAAGTAGGTGTAGGCCGTCGCCGGAGCGACCTTGGCGCGGGCAGCGACGGCGCGCACAGTCAGATCGGCATAGGACGTCTCCCGTAGGACTTCGACTCCTGCGGCGAGGACCCTGCGGAAGGTCTCTTCTTGTCGACGGTTGCGTGGCACGTCACCGGCCGGATCGCCGGCGTCTGAAGTGATCGTGACCGCTTGATCGCTGGACACTTGTCCAAGGTAATCGAAACCACGCCCAGCGGGCAAGTGCATTCGGAGAAATACTATCTAGCTGGGAGTGTGCGGTCATCGACCGCCGGTTGCACTTGCCTTAGCGGCGGCGCGGAGACTATCTTCAACGGAAGAAATTCGGACAACTGTCCATTGACATCAGCGGTGGAGGCGACCATGGCATTGCTGGCCGACGGGGTGAGCTCGCTGCTCATCGACGGCAAGCTGACGAGCGGCAACCAGGGCACCTTTGCCACGCTCGACCCGGCTACCGAGGAGGTGTTGGGCGTCGCGGCCGACGCCGACGCGGCAGACATGGGCTACGCGATTGAGGCGGCCCGTCGGGCCTTCGACGACACCGACTGGTCGCGCAACACCGAGCTTCGGGTGCGCTGCATCCGCCAGTTGCGCGACGCGATGCAACAGCATGTCGAAGAGCTTCGCGAGATCACCATCGCCGAGGTGGGCGCACCCCGGATGCTCACCGCCGCAGCGCAACTGGAGGGACCGGTCGGGGATCTAAGCTTCGCCGCCGACACCGCCGAGTCGTATCAATGGAACGCCGACCTCGGTGCGGCGTCCCCGATGGGGATTCCCACCCGGCGCACGATCGCCCGCGAGGCGGTCGGCGTCGTCGGCGCGATCACGCCGTGGAACTTCCCGCACCAGATCAACCTCGCCAAGCTGGGTCCCGCGCTCGCCGCGGGCAACACCATCGTGCTCAAGCCCGCGCCCGACACGCCGTGGTGCGCGGCGGTGCTCGGTGAAATCATTGCCGAGCACACCGATTTCCCGCCCGGCGTGGTCAACATCATCACCTCCAGCGACCACAGCGTGGGCGCTCTGTTGGCCAAAGATCCACGGGTCGACTTGGTGTCGTTCACCGGTTCCACCGCCACCGGCCGTGCCGTGATGACCGACGCCGCGGCGACCGTGAAAAAGGTCTTCCTGGAATTGGGCGGCAAATCGGCGTTCGTGGTGCTCGACGACGCGGACCTGAACGGCGCCTGCTCGGTAGCTGCGTTCACCGCCTCGATGCACGCCGGACAGGGCTGCGCGATCACGACCCGACTGGTTGTGCCGCGGGCCAAATACGACGAGGCCGTCGCGATCGCCGCGGGCACCATGGGGTCAATCAAACCCGGCGACCCGAACAACGCCGGAACCATCTGTGGGCCAGTGATTTCGGCGCGGCAACGGGATCGGGTGCAGAGCTACCTCGACCTGGCCGTTGTCGAAGGCGGAACGTTTGCGTGCGGTGGCGGCCGCCCTGCCGATCGGGACACCGGGTTCTTCATCGAGCCGACCGTGATCGCCGGTTTGACCAACGACGCCCGCCCCGCCCGCGAAGAGATTTTCGGACCGGTACTCACCGTCATCGCCCACGACGGCGACGCAGACGCGCTACGCATCGCCAATGACTCGCCGTATGGCTTGTCCGGCACCGTATTCAGCGCCGACCCCGAGCGGGCGGCCGGCTTCGCGTCCCGTCTGCGGGTCGGGACCGTCAACGTCAACGGTGGCGTCTGGTACTCGGCTGACGCGCCGTTCGGCGGCTACAAACAGTCCGGCATCGGGCGCGAGATGGGCCTCGCCGGTTTCGAGGAATATCTGGAGATCAAAACCATCGCCACGGCGGTCCAGTGACGGCCCGAGAGGACACCATGCGGTTCGAGAACAAAGTCGCCATCGTGACCGGATCCGGTGGCGGTATCGGCCAAGCCTACGCCGAGGCGCTGGCCCGCGAGGGCGCAGGCGTCATCGTCGCCGACATCAACGCCGAAGCGGCACAAAGGGTTGCCAAGCAGATCGGCGCTGACGGCGGTACCGCGCTGGCCATCACGGTCGACGTGTCGGACCCGGCCTCGGCCAAGGCGATGGCCGACCAAACGCTCGCCGAGTTCGGGGGCATCGACTATCTGGTCAACAACGCCGCAATCTTCGGCGGCATGAAGCTCGACTTCTTGCTCACCGTCGACCCCGAGTACTACAAGAAGTTCATGAGCGTGAACCTCGACGGCGCACTGTGGTGTACCCGCGCGGTGTACAAGAAGATGGCCAAGCGCGGCGGCGGTTCGATCGTCAACCAATCCTCCACTGCAGCATGGCTGTACTCGAACTTCTATGGCCTGGCCAAGGTCGGCGTCAACGGGCTCACCCAGCAACTGGCAACCGAACTCGCGGGCCAGAACATTCGGATCAACGCGATCGCTCCGGGGCCCATAGATACCGAGGCGAACCGGACGACGACTCCACAGGAGATGGTCGCCGACATTGTCAAAGGTATTCCTATGTCGCGCATGGGAACTCCTGAAGACCTGGTAGGCATGCTGCTATTCTTGTTGTCCGACGAGGCATCCTGGATCACCGGACAGATCTTCAACGTCGACGGCGGACAGATCTTCCGATCATGACTGACTTGACGCTCGGCTACATCGGCCTCGGCAACATGGGCGCCCCGATGGCCACCAAGATGACCGAATGGCCGGGCAGCGTCACGGTTTACGACATCCGCGCCGAGGCGATGACGCCGCTGGCCGAAAAGGGCGCGCGACTGGCCGACAGCGTGGCCGAGGTGGCGGACGCCGACATCATCCACATCACCGTCCTCGATGACGCACAGGTGCGCGCGGTTGTCGGCGAATTGGCTGCTCACGCAAAGCCTGCAACGGTCTTCGCCATCCATTCGACCATCAGCGATAGCACCGCGGTGCAACTCGCCCGTGAGCTCAAGCCCCAAGGCATTCACGTCGTCGACGCCCCCGTGAGTGGTGGCGCGGCGGCTGCCGCCGAAGGCAAGCTGGCCACCATGGTGGGTGCTGACCGCGAGGTCTACGAGCGCATCAAGCCGGCGTTCAAGCACTGGGCCGCCATGGTCGTGCACGCCGGCGAGCCGGGCGCGGGAACCCGGATGAAGTTGGCGCGCAACATGTTGACGTTCACGTCCTACGTCGCGGCGTGCGAGGCGATGAAACTTGCTGAGGCGGCCGGGCTGGATTTGCAGGCCCTGGGCCGGGTGGTGCGGCATACCGACGCGCTCACCAGCGGACCGGGCGCGATCATGGTGCGCGACGACATGACAGACCTCGAGCCGGACAACTTCCTGTACCAGCCTTTCCTGCACACGCGCGGGCTGGGGGAGAAGGACCTGAGCCTGGCGCTGGCGCTGGGTGACTCGATCTCGGTCGACCTGCCGCTGGCGCAGCTGGCCTACCGGGGGCTGGCAGCCGGGCTCGGGGTGCCACATACAGCGAAAGAGGCGTGATGGACGAGCTACGCAGCAAGGGCCTGGCGAAGATGAACGAGGTCTACGGCTGGGAGATGCCCAACATCGAGGGCGATCCGTATTTCGATCTGACCGTCGACCACCTGTTCGGCGCCATCTGGAATCGGCCGGGCTTGTCGATGCGGGACAAGCGGATCATGACGCTCACCGCGGTGACGGCGATCGGCAACCGCGATCTGGCCGAGATCCAGATCAACGCTGCCCTGCTCAACGACGAACTCACCGCGGGCGAACTCAAAGAGATGGCGGTCTTCCTCACCCACTACCTCGGCTTCCCGCTGGGCTCGGCGCTCAACGGGGCCGTCGACAGCGTCGTCGCGAAGCGGAAGAAAGCCGCGGCCAAGGGAGCCGGCGAAGACAAGAAGGCCAACGTCGAGGGTGCGCTGAAAATGCACTCGGGCGACAAAAAGGCCTGATCCCGTCCCGGAGGGCTGATGTGGCCGGCGCCTTCTCGAGTCGCTGGGTGGCGCGCGTCGTCGCCAGACTAAAATGTTGTCGTGCGTGTCCTGGTGATCGGCTCCGGTGCCCGCGAACACGCATTTTTGCTGGCGTTGCGCGCCGATCCACAGGTCGAGGCGCTGGCAATTGCGCCTGGTAATGCCGGCACCGCGTCGATAGCCGACCAGCACGACGTCGACGTCGCCTCGTGCGAGGACGTGGTGGCTCTGGCGCGCCAGATCTCCGCCGACCTGGTGGTGATCGGGCCCGAAGTTCCACTTGTGCTCGGCGTGGCCGATGCGCTGCGCGCCGCAGGGATCGCCTGCTTCGGCCCCAGCAAGGACGCGGCCCGGATCGAGGGGTCCAAGGCCTTCGCGAAGGACGTGATGGCTGCCGCCGGGGTGCCTACCGCCTCCAGCGAGATCGTCGACAGCCCAGCGGATTTGGACGATGCGCTGGGCCGGTTCGGCCCGGGGACCGGTGATCCTGCCTGGGTAGTGAAGGACGACCGACTGGCCGCCGGCAAGGGCGTGGTGGTCACCTCGGACCGTGACGTTGCGCGCGTTCACGCCGCGGGCCTGCTCGAGTCCGGGCATCCGGTGCTGCTGGAGTCATTCCTCGACGGGCCCGAGGTGTCACTGTTCTGCGTCGTCGACGGGAAAACCGTGGTGCCCCTGCTTGCGGCCCAGGACTTCAAGCGGGTCGGCGACGGCGACGCCGGCCCCAATACCGGCGGAATGGGCGCCTACGCGCCATTGCCTTGGCTGCCCGCCGAAGTCTACCGGTCGATCGTCGATGACATCGTGAAACCTGTTGCCGCCGAGCTTGTTCGGCGCGACAGCTCGTTCTCCGGATTGCTGTACGCCGGATTGGCGATCACGTCAAACGGCCCTGCTGTCATCGAATTCAACTGCCGCTTCGGGGATCCCGAGACGCAGGCGGTGCTGGCACTACTCGAGTCGCCGCTCGGGCAACTACTCAACGCGGCTGCCACCGGGACGTTGGCAGAGTTCGGCGACTTGCACTGGCGCGACGGCGCTGCCGTGACGGTCGTGCTCGCGGCGGAGAACTACCCCGGCAAGCCGCGGACGGGCGACACCATCGTCGGCTCGGAGGCCGCCGGTGTTCTGCACGCCGGGACCGCCCGCAACGACGACGGCGCGATCGTGTCCTCGGGCGGTCGCGTGCTGTCGGTCGTCGGCACCGGACCCGACTTGGCCGCCGCGCGCTCGGCGGCCTACGACACCATCGGGTCAATCCGGTTGCTGGGTAGCCATTTTCGCACCGACATCGGCCTAGCGGCCGCCGAAGGCAAAATCAGAATATAGTTGCGCGACAGGATTTTAGTGGTGTGGCGGGCAGGTTCGCCGGGGGCCGGGAGTTGCCTTCCCCGCGTCGAGATCGACGTTGTGGCACTCCTGCACGTGAACTTTGCCGCCAGAACGTCGATCTAGACGCGGCGACCCCGACCCACTCAGCAAGCCGTATTGAGCCAGGCGAAGAGCAACGACATCAGAAACCGGCGGCCATGCCGTCGCGGCGTGGATCGCTAACTCCCAGATAGCCGTCGTCGAGTCGCCAGATCGCCTGACAACTACCGAACTGGTTGTAATCCCCGGTAGTGCTCAACTGATGACCGCGCTGTTGCAGGCCGGCCAAGGTCGCGGGCGCAAAGCCCGGCTCGCAGCACACCTGCAGGCCGTGCGCCCAGCGGAATCGCGGACCATCACACGCGGCCTGCGGGTTCTGGCCGTGATCGACGATGCGTGCTACCACCTGCAGATGGCCTTGCGGCTGCATCGGGCCGCCCATCACCCCGAAGCTCATCAGTGGGGCGCCGTCCTTGCTCAGAAAACCCGGGATGATGGTGTGGTACGGGCGCTTATTCGGTCCCACCTGGTTCGGGTGGCCTTGTTGCGCGGTAAAACTCGAGCCGCGATTCTGCAATGCGATGCCGGTGCCGGGCACCACCACGCCGGAACCGAATCCCAGGTAGTTGGACTGGATCATCGAGACCATGACGCCGGAGGAATCTGCGGCGGTGAGATAGACCGTGCCACCGCGCGGCGTCCCCGCTGACACCGGCCTAGCGCGGTCCGGGTCGATCAGTGCGGCGCGCTCGCCCAGATAGTCCTTGTCGAGCAGGCTCTTCGGATCCACCGTCATGGAGTCGACGTCTGCGACGTAGGCCTGCGCGTCGCCGAAAGCGAGTTTCAGCGCTTCGATCTGCAGATGCACGCTGGCGGCGGAATCAACTGGCAGCGAAGCCATGTCGAAGTGCTCGAGGATACCGAGCGCGATCAACGCAACGATGCCCTGGCCGTTGGGCGGGATCTCGTGCATGGTGTAGCCGCGGTAATCGCCGGCGATGGTGCCGACCCAGTCGGCGCGATGGGCGGCGAGGTCGTCGGCCAGCATCGCCCCGCCGTTCGCGGTCGAGTGGGCTTCGAGCCTGGACGCGAGTTCGCCGCGGTAGAACGTCTCGCCGCGGGTCGCAGCGATCGCTTCGAGCGTGGTGGCGTGGTCGGGCAACGTGACCAGTTCACCTGGCCGCGGTGCCCGCCCGCCGGGCATGAAGGTCTCGGCGAATCCGGGTTGCGACTCGAACATCGGAACCTGGGCTGCCCACTGGTCGGCGATTGTCGGCGAGAGAAGAAAGCCGTTGCGGGCGTAGGCGATTGCCGGCTCGAACAGCCGCTCGAACGGCAGCTTGCCGAACTTGGCATGCAACTCGACCCAGGCCGAAACGGCGCCGGGCACGGTGACCGAGTTCCACCCGAGCAGCGGAACACCCTTGCCGCCGAAGTACTCCGGCGTCCACGCCGCCGGGGAGCGGCCGGACGCATTCAACCCGTGCAGGTCACCACCGTCCCACACGATGGCGAAGGCGTCCGATCCGATTCCGTTGGACACCGGTTCGACCACCGTCAACGCGATCGCGGTGGCGAGCGCCGCATCGACCGCGCTGCCGCCGCTTACGAGCATCCGAAGACCCGCCTGCGCGGCGAGAGGTTGCGACGTGCACACGACGTCGGCCGCCAACACCGGCTTGCGTGGCCAGGCGTACGGAAGTTCCCATCCGAACGGCTGCACCGAGTCAGTCTTGCAGCGCAATGCGACGTCAGCAACCAGTCAATATCGTCGATGCAACGGTAGCTGATACGATTTACGCTTTAAGTCTTTTTTGTAAACCCGCACGCAGCCGAACCGAAGGTCGATCTCATGCCCAAGCCCGTCATCGTCAGTGCAGTCCGGACCGCCATCGCGACGTCGTTCAAGGGTTCGCTGGTCAACACCACGCCGGAGTTACTGGCGACCACGATCCTGCAGGAAGTCGTCCGCCGCTCCGGCGTCGAGGTGTCCGACATCGACGATGTGATATTCGCCGAATCGCATTACGGCGGAGGTGATATGGCGCGCTACGCCGCTTCGGCATCAGGCATGACGTCGGTTCCGGGGCAGGCCGTCAACCGGCACTGCGCGGGTAGCCTGACCGCGGTCGCGAACGCGGCCGCACAGATTGGCGCCGGCGCGGAGAAGGTCGTGGTCGGCGGTGGCGTGCAGTCGCTGTCGATGACCCCGCTGATGAACTGGCGCATCCCCGGTCCGACCCTGGAATTCGAGGAGCGCTGGATTCCGCCGACCCACGTCGAGACGCCCGATGCGCCGGGCCGCGACATGTCGATCACCGTCGGGTGGAACACCGCGCAGGCGGTCGGTATCACCCGCGAGGAAATGGACGCTTGGGCTTTCCGTTCACATCAGCGTGCCATCGGAGCCATCGACAGCGGCGCCTTCGTCGACGAGATCGTCCCACTCAAGATCAAGGGCCTCGACGACGCGCTGATCGAGTTCAGCGTCGACGAACACCCGCGCCGTAACTCGTCCCTGGAGAAGCTCGCGTCGCTGAAGGTGTTGCACCCGGAGATCGAGGGCTTCTCGATCACCGCGGGCAACAGCAGCGGAACCAACGACGCGGCCGCCGCGCTGACACTGGCCGACGAGGACTTCGCCAGCTCGCACGGGCTGACGGCGCTGGGCTCGGTCAAGGCGTGGGCGTCGGCCGCTGTCGACCCGAAGGACACCGGTCTGGGCGCGGTGAAGGTGATCGGCAAGGTGCTGGAGCGGGCCGGGTTGGCGCCCGGCGACGTCACGCTGTGGGAGATCAACGAGGCGTTCGCGTCGGTGCCGATCGCCGCGTGCCGCGAATACGGCCTCGACGAAGACCGGGTCAACATCTACGGCAGTGGTTGCAGCCTGGGTCATCCGATCGCGGCCAGCGGCGCCCGGATGCTGACCACATTGGTGTACGAGTTGGGCCGTCGCGGTGGCGGAATCGGCGTGGCGGCGATGTGCGCCGGCGGCGGCCAGGGCGGTGCCGTGGTGATCGAGGTCTAGCGCGCCTCGATCAGCCGGCCGGCGTGATCGAGAATGCAGTTCAGGCCGTACTCGAAGTTGATGTCGTCGGCGACACCGATGCGGTGACCCTGCTGTGTCAGCTGGGCGATCAGCGGCATGGTCTGCGGGTCGATGACCGAACGTTCAGTGCGACGGTAGGTTTCGGCGCTGCCAGATTTGTCCTGCAGCCGCTCCAGAACCGCCGCGCCCCGGGTGTGCAC
>NZ_JBYCLD010000049.1:0-9794 GCF_057473725.1 Mycobacterium sp. TH-M11
GCACCGGCGACGGCACGGGCCCCCAGGTGCACGACCGCCAGCATTACCGGCTGATCGGTTGGCACAACAACGTGGTCGGTTATCGCCGCTTCTTCTCCATCACGTCGCTGGCCGGGTTGCGCCAGGAAGACCGCACCGTGTTCGAGACCAGCCACGCCGAGGTGGCGCGGTGGTTCACCGACGGACTCGTCGACGGGGTGCGCGTCGACCACCCCGACGGCCTCGCCGACCCCGCCGGGTATCTGCGCTGGCTCCGCGACCTCGTCGGGGCGGATGCGTGGATCGTGGTCGAAAAGATTCTCGCGGCCGGCGAACCGCTGGATCTGAGCCTGCCGGTGGCCGGCACCACCGGTTACGACGCGCTACGCGAGATCGGTGGGGTCTTCGTCGATCCCCGAGGCGCCGAGTCGTTGACGTCTTTGCTGCGATCCGCCGGCATCGAAGGGCTGCTGTCCACGGCCACCCTGAAGGTGTCCGCTGCGACCGAGACTCTGGCCAGTGAGCTGGCCCGGTTGCGCCGCTGCATTGTGGCAGCGACCGACGCGGACCACCCGCAATTACCCGACGCGCTGGCGGCACTGCTGACTCACATCGACGTCTACCGCAGCGACTATCCGGGGTTGGCCGCGATCCTGCCGACAGCCCTGGCCCAAACGCAATCCGCCGCACCCGACCTGGCCCTGCCGCTGCAGCTGATCGCCGCCGCGGTGGCTGACGACGACGAGTCCGCGGTGCGTCTGCAGCAGTTGTGCGGGGCCGTGACCGCGAAAGCCGTCGAGGACTGCTTGTTCTACCGCGACGCGCGGTTGGTGTCACTCAACGAAGTCGGCGGTGAGCCGAAGCATTTCGGCGTCGGTTTAGCCGAATTTCATTCTCGCGCAGCCGTTCGGGCCCGGTTGTGGCCGCGGGCGATGACGACATTGTCGACTCACGACACCAAGCGGGGTGAGGATGTTCGTGCCCGCATCGGTGTGCTGTCACAGGTGCCGTCGCTGTGGGCGGAGTTGGTGGGCCGCTGGGAGGTCTCGACTCCCTCTCCCGACCCGGCCACCGCACTGTTTTTGTGGCAGAACATCTTCGGCGTGTGGCCGACCGACGGCGACGTCACCGACGAACTACGCGACCGGTTACATGCCTACGCCGAGAAAGCGATCCGGGAGGCCGCCGTTCACACCACCTGGAACACACCGAACTCCGACTTCGAAGCCGCGGTGCATCGCTGGCTGGACGCCGTGCTGGACGGACCGGTCTCGCGCGAGCTCACCGCACTGGTTACCCGCCTGCAACCGCATGCCGAGAACGATGCGCTGGGCCAGAAGCTGCTGTGCCTGACCTGTCCGGGTATCCCCGACATCTACCAGGGCACCGAGCTGTGGGACGACAGCCTGGTCGATCCCGACAATCGGCGAGCCGTCGACTACGCCACCCGCCGCGAGGCATTGAAGTCCCTGCAGCACAGAAAAATTCGAGTGGTCAAGGCTGCCCTGCAGATGCGCCGCGCCCACCCGGACACCTTCGTGGGGGGCGGATACTACCCGTTGCCGGCTGCCGGAACCGGCGCCGAGCACGTGGTCGCGTTCCGTCGCGGCGACGACGTGCTCGTCGCGGTCTCCCGCTGGACGGTTCAACTCGGGCAAACCGGATGGGGAGACACCGCGATCCCGCTGCCGGACGGCAGATGGACCAGTGCGCTGACTGGCGCTGCGCTGCGCGGCACGGTGCCGGCGGGCGAGTTGTTCGCGGAACTGCCGGTGGCACTGCTGGGGCGCGCCGATGCGTGAATTCGCGGTCTGGGCGCCGAAACCGGACACCGTGCGCCTCGACGTCGACGGGTCGGTGTCACCAATGACCCGCGACGAAAACGGTTGGTGGCGAGCTACCGTCGACGCCGGCCCGCAAGCGCGCTACGGATACCTGCTCGATGACGATCCGAGGCCGCTGCCCGACCCGCGATCCGCGCGTCAACCCGACGGAGTGCACGAGCGCTCGCAAGTGTGGGAACACCCCGAGCCGATAGAGACCGGCTGGGCCGGCCGCTCGGTTCACGGCGCGGTGATCTATGAGTTGCACATCGGAACCTTCACTCCCGCCGGCACGTTCGACGCAGCCATCGACAAGCTCGACCATCTGGTCGACCTCGGTGTCGACTTCGTCGAGGTAATGCCGGTCAACGCGTTCTCCGGTACCCACGGCTGGGGGTACGACGGCGTTCTGTGGTACGCCGTGCACGAGCCCTACGGGGGCCCAGACGGTTTGACGCGCTTCGTGAGCGCCTGCCACCGCCGGGGGCTCGGTGTGCTGATCGACGCGGTGTTCAACCACCTCGGCCCGTCGGGCAATTACCTGCCCAGGTTCGGCCCCTACCTGTCGTCGGCGAGCAACCCGTGGGGCGAGGGCATCAACATCGCCGACGCCCAGTCCGACGAGGTGCGCCGCTACATCATCGACTGCGCCCTGCGCTGGATGCGCGACTTTCATGCCGACGGTCTGCGATTGGACGCCGTGCATGCGCTCTTCGACACGACCGCGATCCATATCCTTGAGGAATTGGCTGCCGAAACCGACGCGCTCGCCGAAGAACTCGGCCGGCCGTTGTCGCTGATTGCCGAGAGTGACCTGAACGACCCGCGCACGATCACTGCTCGCACGCAGCACGGGCACGGGATGGCCGCACAGTGGGACGACGACATCCACCACGCGATCCACACCGTGGTCTCCGGGGAGCGCCAGGGCTACTACGCGGATTTCGGCTCGTTGGCCATCCTGGCGAAAACTCTGCGCCACGCTTTCTTTCATGCCGCCACCTACTCATCGTTTCGGCAGCGACGCCACGGCCGGCCGCTGGACACCTCGACAATTCCGGCCACCCGGCTGCTGGCCTACACCTGCACCCATGATCAAGTCGGCAACCGGGCCCTCGGCGACCGGCCGTCGCAGAACCTGAGCTACGGGCAGTTGGCGGTCAAAGCCGCTCTGGTCCTCCTTTCCCCTTATACAGCAATGCTTTTCATGGGCGAAGAGTGGGGCGCGTCGACTCCGTTCCAGTTCTTCAGTTCCCATCCCGAGCCCGAGTTGGCCCGTGCCACCGCCGAAGGCCGCAGGCGGGAGTTCGCCGATCACGGCTGGGATGCCGAGGAGATCCCCGACCCCCAGGACCCGCAGACCTTTCGACGCTCCAAGCTGGACTGGTCGGAAGTCAGGACCGGCGAGCACGCGAGACTTCTGCGGCTCTATCGAGAACTGATTGCGTTGCGGCGCAACGAAATCGACCTTGCCGATCCGTGGCTGGACAATCTGGTCGTCGACTATGAGGAGCAACACCGGTGGATCGCGCTGCGCCGCGGCGGCGTGACGGTGGCCTGCAATCTCGGCACCGAGCCGGTATCGGTACCGTTCGCCGGTGAGCTGGTGCTGGCCTCGGAATCGCCTTCCGTAGGTGACCAGAGCACGCTGCTGGCCCCGCATTCGTTCACAATCCTGCGCTGTGGATAACTGACTACCGGCGCGCTCCGCGAGCGGGTGATGATGCGCCGATGACTCAATCTGAATTGTTGCCGATCCCGCCCATCCAGACCGCATGCGATCCCGTGCAGTCCACGCAGGACCTCCGTGAGCGGTGGCGTGCGCTGATGGGGCCGTTGGGGTTCGGGGAGCGGCTGCTGTGGTTCGGCCTGATCGGTCCGGACCGCTGTTTCGCCAAGCAGCTCAGCCAGGTCCCGATCCGTCCGCGGCCCCGGGGCCGGATTGTGTGGAACCTGATGTCGTCGTTGCGGACGCTGCTCGACGACCTGGAGCCGGGCACCACGGTGGCTTTCCTGCTGACGGGTCCCGGGCGCGGTCCGGTGTCGACCATCGAGCTGGTGTGGTCGGCGTCGCTGACCGAGATGGCCGAGCGATTCGCCGTGCCGCTGGAACCGATCTTTCGGGCCAACGACGAATCGGTCGCGCTGGTCGGCTAGCCGACACCAGCTGGAGCGCAGGTCGGCTACAGCAGGTAGCGATACGCCGGCGAGCCGGGCTCGATCGTCTCGATCTGCATCTCGGTGGCCCGCATGCGTTCCAGCAGGCCATCGAGATCCGCGGCTGAGCCCAACTCGATCCCAACCAGCGCCTCGCCGGTCTCGCGGTTGTTGCGCTTGACGTACTCGAACAGCGTGATGTCGTCGCCCGCTCCGAGCACGCCGTCGAGGAACCGGCGCAGCGCACCGGGCTCCTGCGGGAAGTCGACCAGGAAGTAGTGCTTGAGCCCGAGGTGGACCAGCGACCGCTCGAGGATTTCGCCGTAGCGCGACACGTCGTTGTTGCCGCCGGAGACCAGGCATACCACGGTGCAACCCGGCTCGATGTCGGCCTCCAGCAGGCCGGCGACCGCGAGCGCCCCGGCAGGCTCGGCGATGATCCCCTCGTTTTGGTACAGGTCGAGCATCGCGGTGCACACCGCGCCCTCGTCGACCGTGGTTATCGACACCATGTCCCCCGCCGCGGCCAGCGCGGCATAGGTGAGGTTCCCGGCCCGACTGACTGCGGCGCCGTCGACGAACTGGTCGACGTGAGCAAGGGTCACCGGGCCGCCGTTGGCCAGCGCGGCCATCATCGCGGCCGCGCCCGCCGGCTCGATCCCGAGCACCGAGGTCTTGCGGGTCCGCTCGGCGAGGTAGGTGGTGATGCCGGCGATGCACCCGCCACCGCCGACCGGAACCACCACAAGATCGGGCTCGCCGTCCAGCGCGTCGAGGATCTCCACAGCGATAGTGCCCTGCCCGGCCATGGTCCTCGCATCGTCAAACGGTGGCACCAATGTGGCGCCGGTGCGCGCCACATCGGCCAGCGCCGCCTCGGCGGCCAGGTCGTAGCTGGATCCACCCACGATCAGCTCGATGAACTCCCCGCCGTGATAACGGATTCGGTCACGCTTCTGTTTGGGGGTCTTGGCCGGTACGTAAACGCGGCCGCGGATACCCAGGATGCGGCAGGCATAGGCGAAGCCCTGCGCGTGGTTGCCGGCCGACGAGCAGACCACTCCGGCGGCTCGTTCCTCGTCGGAGAGTTGCACCAGCAGGTTGTAGGCCCCGCGCAGCTTGTAGGACCGCACGGTCTGCAGGTCTTCGCGCTTGAGGTAGACGTTTGCCCCGGTCGTCGCGGACAGCCGGTCGGAGAACTGTAGTGGCGTGGCGGTGACCACGCCGGCGATTCGGGTCGCTGCACTGTCGACGTCGGCCGCTGAAAAAGAAGCCAGCGGCCCACCACCCCCGATGCCCGGGCTCTGACTCAGTTCGGCAGACACCGGTCAATGGTGCCACCAAGCTGCGTGTTCAGTGCACAGGGGTCAGCACAAACACCGGAATCTGGCGGTCGGTCTTCTGCTGGTAGTCGGCATAATCCGGGTAGGCGGCCACGGCCCGCTCCCACCAGACTGCCTTCTCGTCGCCAAAAACCTCGCGGGCGTCGTAGTCCTTGACGTCGGTGCCGTCCTGTAGTTCGACGCGCGGATTTTTCGTAATGTTGTAGTACCAGACCGGGTTCTTCGGCGCTCCGCCCAGCGAGGCGACCGCGGCGTATTCGCCGTTGTGCTCGACCCGCATCAGCGGGGTCTTGCGCAGCTTGCCGGTCTTGGCGCCGACCGTGGTCAGCAGGATGACCGGCATGCCCTTCATGTCGGTGCCGTCGGTCCCACCGGACTCGACAATTTTTTCGGCTTGCTCGCGGGACCAGTCCCACGGCGACGGGGCGTATTCACCTTCGAGTGGCATTCCCCCACCCTAAACCCGACGGCTCAGGACTACGGGACCTCGAGACCACCGTTCGGTGACCTATACCGTGTAGTGTCTGCGGGCGATCCCGAAAATCTCTGGGTCACACTGCGGCGACGAGCCGATGAAGCGGGTGCTGAGCCAATGCTCCAGTCGTACGTGTGGGTCCCTTCAGTCGTACTTACGGGATTCCGCCCCGTAAGCGTTACGGTTCGATGACTGTCGGTGGCGATCACCGAAGTACCCGAATACGCCCACCTGAGCGACGAGGACGTCATTTCCCTTGCCGCTGAGCTCGACGACATTCGTCGCGACATCGCGGAGTCGCTCGGCGAAAAAGACCACCGATACATTCGTCGTGCCATCGCGTTTCAGCGATATCTCGAGGCCGCGGCCCGGGTGACCATCTTCGCCAGCCGGGGCCGGCTGGGGTGGACTGTGGGAACTGTTGCGCTCGCGGTGGCCAAGTGTGTCGAGAACATGGAACTCGGTCACAACATCACCCACGGTCAGTGGGATTGGATGAATGACCCCGAAATCCATTCGAGCACGTGGGAATGGGACATGGTGGCTCCGTCGTCACACTGGATGTCGTCACACAATTTTCTGCACCACAAGTTCACCAATGTCGTCGGTGTCGACCCCGACCTCGGCTTCGGGATGATGCGCGTCACGCGCGACCAGAAGTGGCAGCCTGGCGATCTCCTTCAACCGCTGCGGGCGGTGCTGCTGGCCATGCTCTTTGAATGGGGCATCGCCATGCACGGCCTCTACGCAGCGCAGGGTCGGGAAAGCACCGAAAGCGCTAAAGCGGCCCATCGAAAGACCACCATCCGCAAGATGCTCCGCCAGGCCGGCAAGGATTACCTGGCTTTTCCGGCGCTGAGTCACCGCCGTTGGCGCCGGACCCTCGGGGCCAACGTGGTCGCCAACGGACTACGCAATGCCTGGGGTTATATCGTCATCGTCTGCGGCCACTTCGCCGACGGCGCAGAAAAATTCACCGAGTCGGTGCTGGACACAGAGACACAGCCCGAGTGGTACCTGCGGCAACTCCTGGGTACCGGGAACTTCCGCGCCGGACCGGTACTGGCCTTCATGAGCGGCAACCTGTGTTACCAGGTCGAGCATCATCTGTTTCCCGACCTGCCGAGCAACCGGCTGCCCGAGATCTCCGAGCGGGTCCGCGCGTTGTGCCAGACCTACGACTTGCCGTACACGACCGGTTCCCTCATGCATCAGTACCTGCTCACTGTGCGCACCATCTGCAAATTGGCGTTGCCGACAGGATTCATGTCAGCCAGCGCCCACGACGCGCCAGAAACAGCGTCGGAGAATAAATTCCGCGACGCGAACACGCCATTGCCGACAACGGCGGTCGGCGATGAGCGCCGCCGCGGATTGGCGACGGCGATCATCGACCACCGCACACGACGCAAGGCCGGCTGAGAAGTCGCCGAGCGTCCTAGGCCGGACCCGCGCTCGGCGTACGCGCGGGCTCGTGGACGTCCGGACCCGGCTGGCCGGCGTACAACTCCTCGATTTCAACGGCGTATTTTGCTGCGATCGGCCGTCGTTTGAGTTTCATCGTCAGGGTGATCTCGTCGCCGCCCGGTTCCCACAACGCGGGTAGGACGCGGAAACGTTTGATCTGCTCTACCCGCGACAATTTCTCGTTGCCCGCAGCCACCGCCGCCGAAATCTGCGCTAACACCTCTGGGTGGGCGGCCAGGGCTTCGGGTGTGGCGTCGGCGACTCCATGCCTTTCGGCGTAGGGCCCGACGGAATCGGCATCGAACACCATCAACGCAGTGTTGTAGGGACGACCGTCGCCGATGGCGACCATCGCACCGATCATCGGACAGGCCGCCTTGATCGCGTTTTCGATGTTGGCCGGCGACATGTTCTTTCCGGCCGCGTTGATGATCAATTCCTTCTTGCGGTCGATCACCCGTAGGTAGCCGTCGGCGTCTTCTTCCAGGATGTCGCCGGTATGCAGCCAGCCGTCGGCGTCAATCGCCTCGGCGGTCTTGGCCGGATCCTTGCGGTAGCCCTTCATCACCAGCGGGCCACGCACCAGATATTCGCCGTCCCCGGCGATCCTGGACTCCAGCCCGGGCAGCAGTCGGCCCACCGATCCCAGTCGTAACTCTCGGGGATGACTCACGCTGGCAACACAACTGAGCTCGGACATGCCCCAGACTTCGGCGATCGGAATGCCGATCCCGACGAAGAACGCCAGCGTCTCCCGGGGAATCGGCGCCGCGCCTGAGACCGCCCATCGCAACTGGTCGAGCCCCAGCTTCTCGCGCAGCTTCGACAGCACCAATTCATCGGCCTGCGCCCATTCGGCGGCCACGTCGCCGGCCAGCGGTTCGCCGGCGATCAATGCCGCTGCACGCTTGTCGGCGACCGACAACGCCCACCCCAGGGCCTGGCGCCTGGCCTCGTCCGGCTCGTGGGTGACAGCAAACTCGATTCCGGCCTTGAGCTTTTCCCAGACCCGTGGAACCGCCGCCCAGATGGTGGGCCGGGCATCGGGCAGCGCCACCGCAATCTCGCGGACATCGGAGACCACCGTGACCAGGATTCCGTACATCTCCTGGTTGTAGAGCGCCATCATCCGGTCGGCAATGTGCGCCGACGGCAGATAGGAGGTGGCACGATCGTCCGGTCGCACATCCACGACGGCGCTGAGAGCTTCCGCCTCGAACATCAAGTTCGCGTGCGTCATCTCGACTCCCTTGGGATTGCCCGTCGTCCCGGAGGTGTAGATCAGGGTGATGACGTCGTCGGGTTGCACCGCGCGCCAGGTCGATTCGAAGTCGAAGTCGTCGGGAGCGGCCGCATACAAATCGTCCAGCGAGACGGTTCCCTCCGGCTCGCCGTCA
The DNA here is from genome assembly GCF_057473725.1 of Mycobacterium sp. TH-M11. Lineage (NCBI taxonomy): Bacteria > Bacillati > Actinomycetota > Actinomycetes > Mycobacteriales > Mycobacteriaceae > Mycobacterium > Mycobacterium sp. TH-M11. The sequence continues at coordinate 8,642 of NZ_JBYCLD010000049.1, forward strand.
ATGCAGACGATGTGGTCGACCTGCGCGCCGCTCGCCAGGATCCGGTCGACGTACTGTTGCTCGCAGATCACCACTTTGGCGTCGGCGTTGTCGAGCACGTAGGCCAGTTGCTCGGCAGGCAGTGTGTTGTAGACCGAAAACGAGGTGGCGCCGAGATGCTGCGCACCGACTTCCACGGGATAGAACTCGACGCGGTTGGCCATCATCAGCGACACCGTGTCGCCCCGGCGCACGCCCAGACCGGCCAGCCCGGCCGCGACCCGGCGTACGTCGTCGGCATACTGCCGCCAGGTCAGGGTCGTGGTGTCGCCCGGGGTACGCAACGCGACGGCATCCGGGTCCGCCGCGGCACAGCGTTGGAAGGCCTCGCACATCGTCGCGGGGCCACTCGGCCGGGTTTTCGTATCGCACACTCAGCCGAGGCTAGTCCGGCGAGTACGTTGCCGGTATGAGAATTGCGATCACCGAGTTGACGCCTGTCGAGCTGACCGCGCTTGTCACCCAATACGCCCGGGCGCTCGACAGCCGTTGCCCCAGGCCCATACTCGGTGACACCTTGGCTGCCGACATCGTCGACAAGATCGACTACGACTTCGACGGTTTGGGGATTCCGCCGAGCGCGATCCGCCAGACCGCGCTGCGCGCGAAGTTGCTCGACGACCGGGTCAGCCGCTTCATCGCCGAATATCCCGACGCCGTCATAGTCGACCTCGGCGCCGGCCTGGCGACGCCCAGGCTACGGGTCGCGCCGCCGCCCAGCGTCGACTGGTATAGCGTTGACCTGCCCAACATCATCGCGCTACGCAGGCAGCTGGTGCCCGCGCAGGACCATGCGTATTCGGTGCCGGCGTCGCTGGCCGACAACACCTGGAGCGAGCAGATTCCCGCGGACCGGCCTACCTTCCTGATCGCCGACGGACTCCTGGCTTTCGTCCCAGAGGCGTTGCTGGCCAACCTGTTTCGCCACATTCCCGGGTATTTCCGGACCGGCGAAGTGGCCATCAACGACTACGGGCGCGTCAGCGCCCTCAACGTCGCCGCCATGAAAATTGCCTTCAGCGCGGTCGGAAACCGATGGACGTACCGCGGCTTCCGCGATCCCCACACACCGGAAAGTTGGAGTCCGCGAATGCATCTGGTCGAGGAGACCAGC
>NZ_JBYCLD010000050.1:0-1616 GCF_057473725.1 Mycobacterium sp. TH-M11
CGCGGATCTGCGAGCACTGCCTCAACCCCTCGTGCGTCGCCTCCTGCCCGTCGGGCGCGATGTACAAGCGCAGCGAGGACGGCATCGTGCTGGTCGACCAGGACCGCTGCCGGGGCTGGCGGATGTGTGTCTCTGGATGCCCCTACAAGAAGGTGTATTTCAACCACAAGACCGGCAAGGCCGAGAAGTGCACGCTGTGCTACCCGCGGATGGAGGTCGGCCTGCCGACCATCTGCTCGGAGACCTGTGTGGGGCGGTTGCGCTACCTGGGCCTGGTGCTCTACGACGCCGACCGGGTGCTTCACGCCGCGTCGGTGGAGAATGACACCGACCTCTATGAGGCGCAGCGCCAGATCCTGTTGGACCCCCACGATCCCGAGGTGATCGCCGGCGCGCGCGCCGAGGGCATCTCCGACGAGTGGATCGAGGCCGCGCAGCGCTCCCCGATCCACGCGCTGATCAACACCTACAAGGTCGCGCTGCCCCTGCACCCCGAGTACCGCACCATGCCCATGGTCTGGTACATCCCGCCGCTGTCGCCGGTGGTCGACGCGGTCAGCCGCGACGGCCACGACGGGGAGGATCTGGGCAACCTGTTCGGTGCGCTGGAAGCGCTGCGCATTCCGATGCAGTATCTGGCCGAACTGTTCACCGCCGGCGACACCGGTCCGGTGGAGGATGTGCTGCGCCGACTGGCGGCGATGCGCTCCTACATGCGTGACATCAACCTCGGACGCGAAACTCAGCCGCACATCCCGGAGTCGGTGGGCATGACCGAACAACAGATCTACGAGATGTACCGGCTGCTTGCCATCGCGAAATACGAAGAGCGCTATGTGATTCCGACGGCATTCAACCCGCAGGCCCGTGATCTCGAGGAGCAGGGTTGCGCACTGGAGGGCGACGGCGGCCCCGGCATGTACGAGTCGGGCGAACCGGTGCCCGTGTCGGTGGAAACCTTCCACGCCACACAGCGATCAAGAGTGAACCTGCTCAACTGGGACGGTCGCCAGGCATCGGCGGGGATGTTCCCGGAAGAACACGGGCAAGAAGAACACGGGCAAGAAGAACACGGGCAATGAGACTGCTTCAGCGTTGGGACCGTTCCGGGGACCGGATCCAGGACCGCCTCGTCTGGCAGGCCGCGTCGCTGCTGCTGGCCTATCCCGACGACGGGTTGACCGGGCGGCTTGACACCGTGGCGGAGCTGCTGGCTCATGTCGTGCGCCCCGCAGGCGAATTGCTCGGGCACACGGCGGCGGCGCTGCGGGCCCGCGAGCCGATGGCCGCGGCGATGGACTACGTCGCCACCTTCGACCTGCGGCGACGAGCCACGATGTATCTGACGTACTGGACTGCCGGGGACACCCGCAACCGTGGCCGCGAGATGCTGGCCTTCGCCAGCGCCTACCGGGAAGCCGGCGTGCAGCCGCCGCGCGCCGAAGCCCCCGACTACCTGCCGGTGGTGCTCGAATTCGCCGCGACGGTCGATCCCGCGGCCGGGCGTCGGTTGCTGAGCGAGCACCGGGTCCCCCTCGACGTGTTGCACAGCGCCCTGGCCGACGCCGGGTCGCCCTATGCGCACACCGTGGCGGCGGTCTGCGGCACCCTGCCGG
>NZ_JBYCLD010000051.1:0-7680 GCF_057473725.1 Mycobacterium sp. TH-M11
CCGACGACAACACCTGGATGGCCTCCCCATATGCGCCCACCGGCCTCGCCGTCCCGGTCGACGGCGGCTACGTCTTCAACGGCCGCTGGCAGTTCAGTTCCGGCACCGACCACTGCGACTGGATCTTCCTGGGCGCGCTGCTGGGCAACGCGGACGGTGGCATCGCCGCCCCGCCGACCATGCTGCACATGATCCTGCCCCGCAGCGACTACCAGATCGTCGAGGACTCGTGGAATGTGGTGGGCCTGAAGGGGACCGGCTCCAAGGACATCATCGTGCAGGACGCCTTCGTGCCGTCCTACCGGGTGATGAATGGTGACCAGGTGATCGACGGCACCGCGCAGAAAGAAGCCGGCGTCACCGAATCGCTGTACAAGATGCCATGGTCGAACATGTTCCCGCTCGGCATCAGTTCCGCGGTGATCGGGATCTGTGAGGGCGCGTTGGCGGCCCACCTGGACTACCAGCGGGGCCGGGTCGGCGCGCAGGGTACTGCGATCAAGGATGACCCGTACGTGTTGTTCGCGATCAGCGAAGCTGCCGCCGACATCAACGCCGCGCGACAGGAGATTCTGGCCAACGTCGACAAAATCTGGGACACAGTGGAATCCGGACGTGAGGTGTCCTTCGAAGAGCGGGCCATCGGCCGGCGCACCCAGATCCGCGCCGCGTGGCGGGCGGTGATGGCCGTCGACCAGATCTTCGCGCGCTCCGGTGGAAACGCCGCACGCATGGACAAGCCCTTGCAACGCTTTTGGCGCGACGCCCACGTCGGGCTCAACCACGCGATCCACGTGCCGAGCACCGTCTATCACGCTGCCGCGTTGAGTTCGATGGGCATCGAGCCGCCCGATCCGCTGCGGGCGATGATCTGATGGGCGAGATCAAAAGCCTGGGCTACATCAAGATTCAGACCAGCGACATCGACCGCTGGCGCACCTTCGCTTTCGACGCACTCGGGTTCGCGCAGGGCAATGGACCCGACCGTGATGCGCTCTACCTGCGGATGGACGAACGCTTCGCGCGCATCATCGTCGCCCCCGGCGACACCGACCAAGTGGTACACGTGGGTTGGGAAGTGCGCGACGGCATTGCGCTGCACCGGGTTCAGGACACGCTGGAACGCGCCGGAGTCGCGGTCAAACCGCTGTCGGTCGAGGAAGTCGATGAGCGCAGGGTCGAGGACGCCTTCGCATTCACCGATCCGACCGGCGCTACCACCGAGGTGTTCTTCGGGCCCGCGCTCGACCACAGTCCGGTGGTGACGCCGTTCGGCGCCAACTTCGTCACCGGCACGCAGGGTTTGGGCCATGTGGTGCTGCCGACGATGGATCCGGCCGCAGCGTTCGCGTTCTACAACGAAGTGCTCGGCTTTCTGCCGCGCGGCGCGATGCGACTGCCGGCGCCGCCGGAGTTCGGCCCACTGCGAATCCGGTTCTTCGGCGTCAACGAGCGCCACCACAGCATGGCGCTGTGTCCCGCGCCGCACGGCGGGGCGCCGGGCCTGGTGCACATCATGGTCGAGGTCGACTCGCTGGACGCCGTCGGACGGGCCCTCGATCGGGTTGTCAAACAGGGCTTTTCGTTGTCGTCGACGCTGGGTCGGCATACCAACGACAAGATGGTCTCGTTCTACGTCCGGGCGCCCGGCGGCTGGGACATCGAATTCGGCACTGACGGGATGAAAGTCGACGAGACGTACTACACCTCCGAGGAGATCACCGCCGACAGCTACTGGGGCCATGACTGGTCCGGGGCGCAGCCGCTGGCGGCGATGTGAGCGTCGCGCCCGTCAACTCGCGGGATGTCCGTGGGTGGGACGCCGAGGCCGACGTGGTGATCGCCGGGTACGGCATCGCCGGCGTCTCGGCGGCCATCGAGGCCGCGCGGGCCGGCGCCGAGGTGCTGGTGTTGGAGCGCACCGGCGGGTGGGGCGGAGCCGCCTCGCTGGCGGGCGGATTCGTCTACCTCGGCGGTGGCACACCGATTCAAAAAGCCTGCGGATTCACCGATTCCGTCGACAACATGCGCACATTTCTCTGTGCGGCGATGGGCCCGGGCGCCGACGTCGACCGGATCGCCGACTACTGCGCGGGTAGCCTCGAGCACTTCGACTGGTTGGTGGACTGCGGGGTGCCGTTCAAGCCGAGTTTCTGGGGTGAGCCGGGCTGGGAGCCGCCCGATGACGACGGGTTGATGTACACCGGCGGCGAAAATGCGTTCCCGTACAACACGATCGCCACGCCAGCGCCGCGCGGCCATGTGCCGCAGATGAAGGACAAGCGCACCGGCGAAAAAGGCGGCGGCTACATGCTGATGAAGCCGCTGGTGGACACCGCCACCGCGCTCGGCGTGAAAAGCATCGTCGATACCCGGGCGCAACGGCTGGTCGTCGAGAGCGACGGGCGAGTCGTCGGGATCATCGCGCGCCAGTACGGCACCGAGCTGGCGATCCGGGCCCGACGCGGAATTGTCTTGGCCACGGGTAGTTTCGCCTACAACGAGTCAATGGTCGCGAGGTTTGCGCCGCGGATCTCCGGCCGGCCCGCCGCCTCCGTCGAAGAGCACGACGGCATCGGCATCCAGATGGCGCAGGCGCTGGGCGCCGACCTGGCCCATATGGACGCCACCGAGGTCGCGTTCCTGGTCGACCCGCAGCTAGTGGTGCGCGGCATCCTGGTCAACGGCCGCGGTCAGCGCTACGTCGCCGAAGACACCTACCCCGGACGCATCGGGCAGTTGACGCTCTACCACCAAGACGACACCGCGTTCCTGGTGCTCGACGCCGAGGCGCACGAGCAAGCCATGGCCACCCGGTCGGCGACGCCCTTCCTGCTGCGACCGCCGACCTGGGTCTGCGAGAGCGTGACCGAGTTGGAGACTGAAATCGGCGTGCCCGCAGGCTCACTGCAGAATACGGTGGCGGCGTACAACGATGGGGCCGCGAAGGGCGAGGACCCGCTGTTGCACAAGAAGCGGGAATGGCTGCGCCCGATCGGCACACCGGTCGGCGCCATCGACCTGCGCGCCAGTACCGGCGGCTTCACGCTCGGCGGCTTGCACACGACGCTGTCCGCCGAGGTGTTGCATGTCAGCGGCGAACCGATCCCCGGACTGTTCGCCGCCGGCCGGGCCACTGCCGGGCTCGCCGCGTGGGGATATGCCAGTGGAATCTCGTTGGGAGACGGCAGCTTCTATGGCCGCCGTGCGGGACGGGCTGCGGCCGCTTCCTAATCGACATCACTCCAGACGGGCATGCGCTTGCGCGGCCCCGGTTGTCATCTTGTGATGGGCGTCACCATATGCTACTTATAGGTATATACCTATTAGGCATATATGCCGCCGGAAGGAATCATGACGAGCCAGGTCGATGCTTGTACCCCGAGTGCTGTCATCGACCGCATTTCGCTGGTCTTGGACGCCTTCGACGGGCCGGGCCGGCTGTCGCTGGCCCAGGTCGTACGGCGTACCGGGCTCCCGCGCTCGTCGGCGCACCGGATGCTCGAGCGATTGGTGCAGCTGCGCTGGCTGCGTCGCCACGGTCGCGACTACGAATTGGGCATGCGGCTAGTGGAGCTGGGATCGCTCGCGGTGCACCAGAACCGGCTGCACAGCGCCGCACAACCGTTCCTGCACGAGCTGCACCGGGCCACCGGGCTGGTGGTGCACCTGGCCGTCCTTGACGGCGCCGATGTGGTGTATCTGGAGAAAATCGCCGGTGGATGGGGCGCTGCGATCCCCACCCGAGTCGGCGGTCGAAGACCGGCGCACTGCACCGCGGTCGGCAAAGCCCTGCTCGCGCACTCGGATCCAACCACCCTGGCCGACTCGGGCGACGAACTGGTGGCTCGCAACACCCTCGCTCCGACTTCTGCGCGCGGCCGGTTGGCCGACGAACTTGCCGCGATCCGCGCCCGCGGATTCGCCGCCGACCGAGCCGAAGCTATCGCCGGATTCGGTTGTGTCGCCGCGCCGATCGGTGACCCTGGGGCGCCTGTCGCCGCGGTTTCGGTGTGCGGTCCGCTGGATCGGATGGTCTTTGACCAACGGCTGGGCGGGCCGGTGCGCGCGACCGCCTTGGGCATCTGGCGCAACTACGACGACGGCGATGAGACGCGCGTGCGGCCGATACTGCAACGGGCCCGGTCGTTTTCCGCCCGGGCGCTGCAGTACGCGTGAACCTCGATCCGGAGATTGCTGCGCTACTGCCCGCACTCAACCGGGGATTCCCGCGTGTCGAGGCCATGACTGCACCGCAACTGCGCGCCGTGCTCCGGGAACGAGCAGCGCTTCTGCAGAATCCCGAGCCGGTCGGTGAGGTGGTCAACCAGACCGTGCCGGGCCCTTCCGGCGACATCAACGTCCGAATCTATTGGCCCACTGATTCTTCCAGCCTGCTACCGATCGTGGTGTTCGCACACGGCGGAGGATTCGTCTTCTGCGATCTGGACTCCCACGACGATCTGTGTCGCGCCATGGCCAACGGGGTCGGCGCGATCGTCGTTTCGGTGGATTATCGGCTGGCGCCGGAATCCCCTTGGCCGGCAGCGGTTGACGATGTCTATACGGTCGCGGAATGGGTGGCCGGACACACCGGCGAACTCGGTGCCGACCCGGCCCGCGTGGTGGTCGCGGGGGACAGCGCGGGCGGCAACCTCGCCGCAGTGACCGCTGTACTGGCCCGCGACCGTGGGGGTCCCGCGATCGCCGGCCAGCTGCTGATCTACCCGGTCATCGCGGCCGATTTCGGCACCGAGTCCTACCGGCGCTTCGGCACCGGCTACTACAACACCGCCGCCGCGATGGCCTGGTACTGGGACCAATATGTGCCCAATCGCGCCGACCGCAGCCACCCCACCGCGTCTCCGTTGCAGGCTCAACTGACCGGGCTTCCGTCGGCGGTGGTGATAACCGCCGGGTTCGACCCACTGTGCTCAGAAGGCGAAGCATACGCTAAAGCCCTTGCTGCACAAACTGTTACGACGACCTATCGGAACTACGCGGGCGCCATTCACGGATTCATGACCATGTCGGGCCTCGACATCTGCGCACAGGCCAGGCGGCAGGCGTGGGCCGATGTATCCCGCTCATTGGAATGAACCCTTGCCTGCACCGCGGGCTAACGGGACGCTGACTCAGGTAACCCAACAACGTCGGAGGGCACGATGGCTCACTGGGACACGATCGACCGATACGTGGTCATCTCGACCGACACCCACGCCGGCGCCGACATCGGCGACTACAAGCCTTATCTGCCCACGCGTCTGCACGATGACTTTGACGCCTGGGCCAGGACCTACGTCAGCCCCTTCGACGACCTCATCATCGCGACCGCTAATCGCAACTGGGACAGCGACCTGCGGATCGCCGACATGGACGCCGACGGGGTGGCAGCTGAGGTGCTGCTGCCCAACACCGTTCCGCCGTTCTTCCCGACCACGCCTAACATCACCATCAGCTTGCCTCGGACCCGCGAGGAGTTCGAGAGGCGGTGGGCGGGCGTGCAGGCGCACAACCGCTGGCAGGTCGACTTCTGCTCGCTGGCGCCGACGCGGCGCCGTGGGCTGATTCAGGTCTTTCCCAACGACATCGAGTTCGCGCTTGACGAGATACGTTGGGGTGCCGGGCAAGACTGCTTCGGCGGGGTGCTGGTTCCGCCGGTATCGCCGGGCGACCCGAATGTCGCGCCGTTGTTCCACACCTGCTACGAGCCACTGTGGGCGCTCTGCGAGGAATTGGACCTGACGGTGGTGCAGCACGCGGGTGCTGGTAGCCCAGAGATGCCGATGGACCAACCTGCGTCGAACGCGGTGTTGGTGACCGAGATGGCGATGTGGGCCAACCGCACCCTCGGCCACCTGATCCTGGCCGGAGTGTTCGAGCGTTACCCATCGCTGCGGTTCGTGCCGACCGAGCAGGGCACGCTGTGGGTGCCCGGAACGCTCGGCATTCTCGACGCCATGGTCCCGACGATGAAGTCCGAGGCGGGTAACCGCACGTACGGGATGTTCGGCGGATCCTCGGTCGACGAGTTGACCTTGACTCCCAGCGAATATGCGCAACGGAACTGTTATCTGGCAAGCGAATTGGCGCCGTTCGACTCGGGCATGATCGACTTCATGGGCCCCGATCACATCATGTGGGGCAGCGACTACCCCCACGAAGAAGGCTTCACCCCGCACTCCAAATTGGCCCTACGCTGGGCGCTACACGACAGATCTGAAGACGATTGTCGAAAGATACTGGGCGGCAACGCCGGTCGGCTTTACCGATTCGATCTGGAAGCGCTGGCGCCGGTGGCGGCCAAGATCGGGCCCACGGTGGACGAGGTGCACACTCCGCTCGGAGACACCGGTTACCACGCGCCGGCAGCGTTCGGGTACCGGCCGTTCGAGGGTGGGCTGGCGCTCAAGCGGCTGGCGCCGGCACGTGGTTAGGACCGTTCGGGATCTTCGCTCTGGAATCGTTGTTCGACTTCCCGCCAGTGCCCCGGCCGTGGAGTCGGGAAGCCGCCATTGGAACTACGCTGGCCTTCCTTGAACGCCGCGTCGGCCTCGTCGATGTCTTTGATCAACTGCAGCGCGAGTTCTCGCTCCGCGGCAAAGTACCGTTCCGACCACTGCATCGCGATCCTCGGGTAGGCCCAGGCCGGCTCTTCGGCCGCCGCCGTCGCGTCGATCGCTACACGCCGGCGCATCGTGTCGACGTGGGTGATGTGTTCCTGCAAAATCTCTTTGAGCCGATCCGGGTCATTCAGGTGGCCCAGCCAAACCCGCAACATCACGCCATGTTTGAGTATCGGCGGATCGATCGGCGCCTCGGTGGCCCATCTGGTGACGGCATTACGGCCGGACTCGGTGATCGTGTAGGCCCTGCGTCCGCGCGGGCCCCCGTCATGCTGAACCCGCGACGTGGCGTAACCATGCGACTCGAGCCGCTTGAGTTCGGAATAGATCTGGCTGAACGATGGGCTCCAGTAGAAATAGCCGACACTCCAGTCGGCCCACTTCTTGATGTCGTAGCCGGAAACCTCTTCACCGAACGCAAGCATGCCCAGCACCGCCCAACTTGTCGGCGGAAGGCTAGGTAGCGCGCTGGAGCCCACTTTCAAAGGGTAGCAATGATCGCGAGATGGAAAGGGCTGCAGACCACTCAGCGGGAGGCGATGATCTCGAAGCCCTTGTATCCTGCCGCCGCGACGTCGGCGATGATCTGGCCGTAGACCCCGAAGCCCCCGACAAACGGCATGAAGACCCGCGGTTTACCGGCGACATTGGCACCCAAGTACCACGAATTGGCTTTCAGCATAAGGCTGTCGGCCGCACGCCGGGTGCACTCTTCGGTCCAGTCGGCGGCCGCGGCCTGAGTGGCCTCGAGCGCTGCGCCGCCGTGTTCGCGGAGGTAGCCGATCGCATCGGCGATCCAGTTGACATGAAGTTCGGAATGCAGTGCCATGTTGGCCAGCACCGAAGGGCTGCCTGGGCCGCTGACATTGAACAGGTTCGGAAAGCCGGGAACGCCAAGACCGAGATATGTGACTGGGCCCGAGGCCCAGGCTGCATTGAGAGTTTCGCCGTGACGGCCGACGACGTTGAGCGCACGCACCGAGCCGGTCATTGCGTCGAATCCGGTTGCCAGCACCAGCGCATCCAGATCGTAGTGGGCGGCCGAGGTCGTCAC
>NZ_JBYCLD010000052.1:0-2076 GCF_057473725.1 Mycobacterium sp. TH-M11
CCATCGGGCGCTGGACGCCGGGCACCGAACGGCGCACCTCGACAATGGGATTGACCGCGCTGGTGACGACGCAGCTGGCGCAGACGCTGCTCACCCGCCGGCACAGCCCGCTCGTCGTGGCGACGGCGCTGGGCAGCTCGGCGGTGCTGGTGGCCATCGTGCAGACGCCTGGCGTCAGCCATTTCTTCGGCTGCACCCCGCTCGGGCCGGTCGCCTGGACCGGTGTCGCCGGAGCCACCGCGGCGGCCACCGGGCTGTCGATTCTGGCGCCCAACTTCTTGGCCAGAACCGCCGGAATGGTCCAGCCCGAACTGGCGGAGGCCACGGCTGGCAGCCAATCGGACAACAAATTCGCGTTTTCGCCTGCCTGAGGACGGCACTCCCAGCAAGATCGACACGGAGGTGTGTCGCTAAGTGGTCTGGCTCGTAAGTTGGTCGGGGGCGCGGAGTTGCCTTCCCGCGTCGAGATCGACGTTTTGGCGGCCTGCTACTCGAACTTTGCCGCCAAAACGTCGATCTCGCTGCGCAAAGGCGGTCATGGCGCACCCCCGCGAACTTACGAGGAAGACCACTGAGAGCAAAGGGAAGTCCGATGGCCGAGACGAGTGCTAACCCAAACCGAGCGTCCAACCTGGCGCAGCTGTTCTTGCAGCGCGTCGAGAAGTCCGGCGACCACGAGGCGTTTCGCTTCCCCGAGAACGGCGGCTGGACCTCGGTCACCTGGAAGCAGGCTGCCGAACGGGTCGAGGCGCTGGCGGCCGGGCTGCTGTCGCTCGGCGTCGAGCCCGAAGACCGGGTCGGCATCGCCTCGGCCACCCGCCTGGAGTGGATCCTCGCCGATCTGGCGATCCTGTGCGCCGGCGCCGCGACCACGACCGTCTACCCCAGCACCAACGCCGAGGACACCGCCTACATCCTGGCCGACTCCGGTTCGAAGATCGTCTTCGCCGAAGACCACACCCAACTGGCGAAGCTCACCGAGCGGCGCGGCGATCTGCCCAACCTGACCAAGGTCGTGCTGATCGAGGGGACCTCCGCAGACCCCTGGGTGATCACCCTCGACGACCTTGCCGACCAGGGCGCGAAATACCTTGCCGAGCATGCCAATTGTGTGCAGAAAGTCGCCGACGAGATCCAATCCGAGCAGCTGGCCACGCTGATCTACACCTCCGGAACCACCGGCAGGCCCAAGGGCGTCCGGCTGCCGCACAAGTCCTGGGTCTATACCGGCAACGTGATCTCCGGCATGGGTCTGCTCGACGAGAACGATCTGCAACTGCTGTGGCTGCCGCTGGCCCACGCCTTCGGCAAGGTGCTGATCGCCGCCCAGGTGGCGTGCGGGTTTGCCACCGCGATCGACGGTCGCGTCGACAAGATCGTGGAGAACTGCGGCGTGGTCAAGCCGACCTTCATGGGTGCAGCGCCGCGCATCTTCGAGAAGGCCTACAACAAGATCATCACCCAGCAAAAGGGCGCCAAGGCGATGCTGTTCGGGCAGGCGTTCGCGGTGGGCAAGGAGGTGGCGCGCCGCCGCCGTGAGGGCACGTCCGTCGGGCCGCATCTGGCGTTGCAGCAGAAGCTGTTCGACCGGCTGGTGTTCGCGAAAATCCGCGACGTGTTCGGCGGGCGCATCCGCTTCTTCATCTCCGGCTCGGCGCCGCTGAACCGCGACGTCGCAGAATGGTTCGAGGCCGCCGGCGTGCTGGTCCTGGAGGGCTACGGGCTCACCGAGTCGTCCGGCGCGGGCTTCATCAACCGCCCGGACAACTACAAGCTGGGCAGCGTCGGTCTCCCTTTCGAGGGCACCGAGGTGCGCATCAGCGACGCCGGCGAGGTGCAGTTCCGCAGCGACTGCGTGATGGCCGGATACCACCACCTCGACGACGCCACCGCCGCCACGCTCAAAGATGGCTGGCTGTCCACCGGGGACCAGGGCAAGCTCGACGAGGACGGCTTCCTGTCGATCACCGGCCGAATCAAGGAACTGTTCAAGCTGTCCAACGGCAAGTACGTGGCGCCGCCGGCGATCGAGGCGCGCTTCGCCACGCTGTGCCCGTACGCCAGCCAGTTCATGGT
>NZ_JBYCLD010000053.1:0-3762 GCF_057473725.1 Mycobacterium sp. TH-M11
GTGACCGCGATCCAGTGCATTGGCGCCAGGTCCTCGTCGGTGACCACCACCCGCACCTGGGTGGCGTCGGTGGGCAGCGCGGACAGTGGCGCCCGCAGGTTGCGCCACGCCGGCGCCGCACCGACGTCGGCCAGCCCGGTCGAGCCACCCGGCTTGTTGTCGGCGGCCTGTTTGTCGGTGGCCCACTGGATTTGGACCTCGCCGTAGTTGAACCGGCCGGCCGCCGACACGACCAGTAGCGGCCCGGATTCGCTGCGGGGCGGCAGCTTGTACCAGGCCGACCGCAGCCGGGCGGGCATCTGGACGCCGGATCGCCAGCTCCCGAGCACCGGGGTGCGGGCCGGGTTCAGGCCGTACGGCAGCCGGGCGCGGGAGCCGTTGATTCCGGGCGCGGAGGTGGTGCCGCCTTCGTTACCGGCCTCGCCGTTGGTGACATTTGCGTCGTCGCTGACGAAGCTGCGGTCACCGGGACGTTCCATCACCGGGTCGGCTGACACCGACGACGGGATGCCGTTGGAGTCGAAGCCCTCGGCGAAACCGTCTGCCAGCGCGTCTTTCTCGTCCGCGGAGACGGGTTTGAGCATCCCGGCGTTCGGGTCTTGCTCGACCAGGACGTCGGTGGCCAGTCCGCACGTCTTTCCGGTGAGGGCCTGCAGGTTGGAGCGGCCCACCGACCATGCCGGGTACTGGTCGGTCATGCCCAGCGTCAATGACAGCACCTGGAAGAACACCAGCGCCCAGGCGGCAATTGCCAGCGGGGACCGGATGATTCGACCCAAGCGTGAATCGCTGGGCGGGTCGGCGTCGCTGTCGGTCTTGACGAAGTGGAGCCAGGCCGCCAGCAGCGCAACCAGCAACGTCAGCGCCAGGAAGCCGGTGGTGAAACCGAAGTGCCACTGCGGGAACGCATTCGACCACGGCACCCCGAAGTTGGAGACATACCACCAGCCGTTGACGCTGGCGAACGACAGCGCAACGACGAACAACACTACCGAGGCGAACAGCGTCCGGTTGCGTCGTGACCGCATCGCCGTCGCGGTCACTGCGACCGCGGCCAGCGCACCCAGCGAACCGGCCAGCCCGGCGAACACCCCGAAGTGGTGCGTCCACTTGGTCGGCGTGAACATCATCGCGATGAACGAGATCACTGTGATCCCGATGATGCGACGGCTCGGCCCGGCCGCGGTGCCTGGAATTCGGCCCTTGCGCAACGTCATTGCGATCGACACCGCGAGGCCGACCAGCAACACCAGCAGCGCGAACCGGCGCGCGATCGACCCGTCCGGGCTGGCCATGAACAGCCGCTCGTAGCGGATGTGCTCGTCGAACCAACTCAGGCTCGGCCCGAGCGCGCGCTTGAGCGCCGTCGCCTGCAATTCACCGGCCAGCGTCTGGTCGCGGAAGATCAGGATCGCGTTGACGCTTACCGCGGCGACGATCGGCGCCAGCAGCGCCAGCACGCCGAATCGCCTCGATCCGCGCGCAATGATGGTGCGCAGCGGGCCGATTGCCACCAGCAGCGCGCCGATCGAGGCGATCCCGGTCGGCCCGGAGAACAGCGTCAGAGCCCCGACGATGCAGGCCACCGCCACCGGCAACAGCCGACTGGTGGCCACCGCGCGCTCCACCGAACACCAGGTCAGCAGAATGCCGAGGGCGATGATCGGCTCGGGTCGCAGGCCGTTGTCCAGCGGCAGCCACACCGCCAGGAAAGTGCCCGCCGCCGTCCACGCCGCCGCACGCGAGATCTTGACGGCATGACCCAGGCGCGGGATCACCTCCCGGCTGATCACCCACCAGCAGGCCAGCGCCATCAGCAGAGTGGGCAGCCGCATCCAGATGCTGGCGGTGCTGACGTGCGCCCACAGCGCCAGCAGGTCGTAGTACCAGCCGAACGGCGCCTCCGGCGTGCCCAGCCAGCGGTAGTAGTTGGCCATGTAGCCGGCGTGCTCGGAAACCCGGGCCATGGTCAGGATGTAGCCGTCGTCGGCGGTGTTGGCGCCGACGAAGTGCCACCACACCAGCACCAGCGTGACCAGGCCGTCCAGCCCGCTCAGGGACCACCAGCGGGGCGGCAGGAAACGGCGGTGCCGGGTGCCGTCGGAGGTGTCCAGGATGTGCAGCGCGATCAGCGCGGCCAGCGTGAGCGCCACGCCGAGCGCCATCGCGGCCATCTTCAACGGCGTCGGCGAACTGCTGTAGCGGGTGTCGACGGTGGCGGAGAAGGTCAGGCCGGGCGGGGCCGGTCCGGTCAGGTCGGTGAAGACGCCGACGATCTGCGGCCGAAAGTCGTAGCCGCTGCGCTCGCCGCGCAGGGGCGCGCCGGGATGCTCGGCGTTGGGGCCCTGGGTGAGCCCGACGAATTCACCGACCACCCGGTCGGCGTGGGCGGTGAAGACCAGCTTCTGGCAGTCGCCGCTCAACACCTGGCTCAGCGGCGCGACCACCAACGGGACATTGCGCACCACCAGCACCAGGTCGTCGTTGGCGCGTTCGATCAACAGGCCGCGATCCACCGCCTTGGGCGCCTGCTTGGGCACCGTGGACAGCAGCACCGTCCTGCCGGACCCGGACAGGCCGGCGGCGGCCTGGCACGGGATGCTGATGTTGAGGTCGGTGGCGACGTAGCCGATCAGCGGGGCCTCCACGCTGCCGAGGATGCCGTTTTGCGGCCAGTTCAGTTGTGCGGTGGTCTGTGTGACCGGCAGCAGCGGCGTCGCGACGGCCAGCAGCGTTCCGAGTATGCCGGCGACGACGGCAACCAAGCGGGCGGCCCGGTAGCTGCGGCCCGCGGTGTCATCCACGGGGGTAGATGCTAATTGCTGCGGCGGTGCCGCCTCGGTGGCCATCAGGGTTTGCGGATGGCCAGGATGAACGGGCCGATCTTGGTGACGCCGAACCGCGGGTCGGCGAAGATCGCGGCGTTGAGCTCGACCGTGTAGCGGCGCACGTTGGGCTGGTTGGGATAGACGTCTTCGGCCAGCCGCAGGGTGTAGCTGCTGCCCATCCCAGCAGATGTAGCGCCTGCTGAGCCGCCGTGCCGCATCAGGAACACCGTCGGCGGCGCCCACGGCAGCGCGTCCAGCGCGCGCACGAACGGGTCGGCGGACGTGAATTTGGCCCAGTCCCGGATCGCGGCCGCACGCTTGTCGAACTGCGCCAGCGGGTTGGCGTAGTGCGACGTCAACCCCTGGAAACCGTAGTAGGGGTAGTAGGACAGAAAGCTGTAGTCAGCGGTCATGACCACCGTCTGGTCGCGCGGTTTGCCGGTCGCCCGGGTGATCGCGGCGTCGATCTGCGCGTAGAACTTCTCCGAGCTGGGCGGGCGTCGGTCGCCGCGCTGGCCGTGGCCGTCGGTGTCGGTGTAGGCGATGGTCAGGTCGGGCCGCAGCACCTCGGGAATGTCCTGGCTGAACGCGATCGCGCCGGCCAGCCCGATCGACGCCGCCACCGGGAGCACGGCCCGGCCCCAGGCGTGTTCGCGGCCCCGGGCTTTGACCGCACGGGTCGCTTCGACAAAGCCGAAGACTCCCGCCGCCGTCAGCAACACCGTCAGCGTCGGCTGCAGCCGAAACGACAGCAGCGTGGTGCGGGCCAGCGTGGTCAGCATCGACAACAGCGACCACAGGTAGACCGCGAGCACGCCCATTGCCAGGCCGCCCGCCCGCACCGACGTCCGTGCCCGCACGACCAGCCACAGCGTGCCGAGCAGGCACAGCGCGCCCATCAAGGTGAAGGTCAGCATCGGGAAGGTCAACTCAG
>NZ_JBYCLD010000054.1:0-9812 GCF_057473725.1 Mycobacterium sp. TH-M11
ACCAAGTCGACCGGCGTCACCGTCGACGATGTGGCAAAACGGTTGGCGGATTACGGATTTCACGCCCCGACCATGAGCTTCCCGGTCTCGGGCACGCTGATGGTCGAACCGACCGAGAGCGAGAGCCTGGCCGAAGTCGACGCGTTCTGCGACGCGATGATCGCCATCCGCGGCGAGATCGACAAGGTCGGCGCGGGCGAGTGGACAGTGGAGGACAATCCGCTGCGCGGCGCGCCGCACACCGCCGAGTGCCTGCTGGTGGACAAGTGGGAGCACCCGTACACCCGTGAGGTAGCGGCGTACCCGTTGGGCAAGGACTTTCGGCCCAAGGTGTGGCCTCCGGTGCGCCGCATCGACGGCGCCTACGGTGATCGCAACTTGGTGTGCTCATGCCCGCCGGTGGCGGCCTACAGCTGACGGACGCGCCTGAGCTACATCCCCAGTGCGGTCAGGATCTGCTGCGGCACGGTGTCGACCAGTTCGGTGACCAGCCCGCCGATTGGCTGCACGCTGACCTCGGCGATGTTGCCCAGCCCGAGGTCGCCCAGCAAGCCGCTCAGACTCAGGTCGGTCAGGCCGGTCAGGTCGCTGAGGTTCAACGGCAGATTGGACAGGCCGAGATCGCCCAACAGCGTTCCCAGATTCACAGTGTTGAGCAGGCTGGTGACCCCGGTGTCGCCGAGCCCAAGGTCACTCAGCAGGCCGCTGAGGGTGAGGTCAGTGGTCGACGACGAGAAGCCCAGGTCTCCGAGAATCCCGCCGATGGTCAGGTTGCTGCCGATGCCGGTGACGCCCAGGTCACCCAGTAATTGGGCAATCGATGCGTCGAGCGTCTGACCGCCGAGTAGATCGCCGACGGTGATGCCGTTCAAGGCGGTCTCGAGACTGCTCACACTCAGAAGATCGTTGACGTTGAGCCCGAGGGTTCCGAGGAGCGTCGCCACGACGGAGTTATCGGCAAGCGGGCCGAGGAGTGTGCCGAGCACGCCGTTGAGATCGGTGACGACACCGTTGAGCAGTCCGGACGGCAACGTGGCCAGCAGCGAGCCCAGTGAATCGTTGACCAGCGAGCCGAAGCCCAAATCGGTCAGCAGACTGTCCAGACCCAGGTTGACGTTCCCGTCGATGCCGAATGCGCCGAGCACGGTGGACAGGCTCAGGTCGCTCAGGTTGACGTTGCCGTCCAGGCCCAGGTCGCTCAGGATGTTGGTCAGGCTCAAGCTACCGAGTCCGAGGTTGCCGAGCCCGAGGTCGCCGAGCAGCCCGCTCAGGGTCGGGTTGCCCAGCAGTGTGCCCAGGCCGTCGTTGCTCAGGTTCAGGGCGCTGAACAGGTCGCCCAAATTTGCGATGTTGCTCAGGTTCAGGCCGCTCAGGCTCAGGTTCCCCAAGCCCAGGGCGTTCAGCAAGTCCGGCAGGTTGAGGTCGATGCTCACCGATTGTTCGGGCGCGAGAATGCCGTTGAAGCCGGCGATGTTGATGGCGCCGTTGAGCAGACTGATGTTGTCCTGGCCGTTGAGGTAACCGTTGAGGATGGTGCCCAGAGCCTCGTACGGGTTGCTGGTCAACTCTGGCAGGACGCTGCTGATCGCGTCGAACGTGGTGGCGGTCGACCCGAGCTCGGCAATCGCGAGCTCGAGCCCCGGCGGCAACTGCACCGAGATGGTGCCGGGCAGCGAGGTGAGATGCGTGGTGACGGTCGGAGTGAGGTCCGACAGCGCGCCGATCACGCCGGACGGATTTGTCGTGAGCTGGCTGAAAACTTCCGAGATCGCTTGCGAATCCGCGCCGCTGACGATGCTGTCATAGTTGGCCGTCGTGTTGGCGATGAGCTCAGACCACGCGTCGACCAGCTTCACCGACCGCGCCTGGATCTCGGGAAGCGGCGCGGCCACCGGGGTGACAGCGATGATGCTGGCACCGACGAGGGCGACCCCGGCGGTGGCATACGGACGAAGTACCTGCTGCATGGCCCCCAACTCCTTCAGCGGCGACGTGAATGTGACTCGTGTCACAACCCTGACCTGGACATTAACTAGGGAAAGCGTTAGGCGCAAGCTAAATGCCTCAGTGGAAATTGAGTGTCATCACAGATAGAACCCGTAGGCACCTATCCAAATCAAATTTTTTCCACAGCTTCAGGGCGATTCATGCACAACTCATGCACAGATCATCCGGTGTACTGGATGTTCTCTGCTCTATCAGCTCAGGAAGCCGGCCACCGCGGCGGCCAGGTCCGGGGACGCCGATGTTGCCAGGTTTTGGTACCTGCCACCCGACAGCTTCGCGACGGCCTCCCACGTGCCCCGGTCGGAGTCGGACCCGAAGTCGATGACGTTGATCGCGACCGGCTTGGCCGGGTCGGCGCTCTGCTTGATGAACTCCTGCAGGCCCTCGCCGCCGAGACTCTTGTCGGTGTGCGGGCCCGCCGTGATCACCAGCACCGAATTCGCCAGTCCGGCATGGAAATTGGCTTGCGCATTCTGATAGATCAACCGCAGCGTGGTGAAGGACACCGCTCCGCCGGACGATGCGTGCTGTCGATCGAGCACCGCGGTCAGCTCCTGGGATCGGGGCTTGCCGTCGACCTGATCGCCCAGCGGACCGGCCGGCACCTCGGAGCGGCCCTCCTTGCCGTCGAATGTCCACAACCCGATCACAGCATTGGGCGCCAACGCCTTGATCCGGTCGTCGAGCGCGCTGACCACGTTGCCCAGCCGGGTCTTGCCGCCTTCCTCGGTGGTCATCGACTGCTCGAGCATGATGATCGCCGCGGGCGCGCTGACCTGACCCGACACGGTATTGGCCAGCGCGGCGCGTGTCGCGTCGTCGCCGACCGACAGGGTCGACGGGAAAGAGGGGAAGGTGGTCACGTCGCTCTTCGGCGTCTTGGTGCCCTCGGCGCGGAACCCGGCCTTCGCCAACTCGGCCAGCTGGTCGGGTTTGTGCATGAAGCGGGCGAACTCGCTGGCCGCTGTCACCTGCTCCTGCGACAGCCAGGATCCGCTGAGCAACACAGTGGGGTAGTCGGCGACCGCGGCCGGGCCCGGCGGCAGCCACGCGCTCAACGTGCCACCGGCGTCGGGTTGTGACTGCCCACGCGCGAATACCTGCTGTTCGGTCGTGACCACCGCGTGTACCGGTGCGGTCGCCGCGTCACCGGTCTTGAGTAGCGCATCCATCGCCTCGCCCAGCGAGGTGTTCGCAAGCTTGGGTTGTCCAGCGATCAGTGTGCGCACCGCGGCGCTGCCGTCGGTGGGCGGGGCGCCGGGCGGGGCCGATTCCGCCGCCACCGCCTCACCGGCCAGATATGCGGCATCGCTGTTACCGCCCAGCGGTAGCGCCAGGCGTAGCGACCCCCACGACGGCAGCTTCAGCCCTGCCATCGAGTCGGGTTTGGTCTGCAGATCGGGCAGCGTCGACCACTTCTGGTCGGCCAGTGCTTTGTCAAGCTCCGGCCGCACGGCGAGCACCACGGGCGAGGTGACCAGCGATCGGCTGTCGCTGACCGTCTCCTTGCCCGCCGCGGCGGTGAGTCGGGCTGCGGACACCGAACTGCCCGGGATCCACAGCGCTGGTCGCTGACCCAGTTCGCCGGGCCAACTGCCGATGAAGCCGTCGACCACCGCGTCGGAGCCGGCGGATTTGACCCCGATGGCGACACAGTGGTCGCCCACCGGTGCGGATTGGCCATTGAATCGGTCGGCGAAATGCTGCACCTGGTCGGAGATCGACGGGTCGGTGATCACGGCGATCGGCAGCTTTTCGCCGACGCATCGTGCGCTGTGCGACCGGTTGGACAGCGCGTCTCCGAAGAAACGCCACAGGATGACCACGCCCACCACGACCACAACCGAGATCAGGGCGGCGATCACGCCGACACTGACGCCGCGCCGCCCGCCCTCGTTGCGATGACCACCGCTGAAACCGGGAAGACCGCGATGGCCGCCAATCGGCGGTCCCGGGGGCGGGGCCGGTGGGTCGAGGTCGCGCCGCGGGAAGTCCGGAAAGTCGTCCGATGGATCGATATCGGCGGCGGGCAGATCCTGCTCCGGCCGATCCGACGTCGCGAACTCGTCGGGATGGTCGTCCGAGGGCTCGTCGATCGGTTCGTCGTCGGGAGCTCTGTGCCTACCCATGCCGGTCCTCTCCTGAACGCCGGAGGTGCCTGCAACCGCTAGTCATCGGTGTGGCCGAGCTTTCCCGAACCGACGTCACCCTCGAGCGCGAGCCTTGAACTCGCGCCGACGCCGATGCAGGATCGGCTCGGTGTAGCCGCTGGGCTGCTGAGCGCCCTGCAGAATCAGTTCCTGGGCAGCTAGGAACGCGATGCTGTCATCGAAATCGGGAGCCATCGGCAGATACCCGGAGGCGCCGGCGTTCTGCTCGTCCACCAACGGAGCCATCCGCTCCAGGCTAGCGCGCACATCCTCCTCGGTAATGACGCCATGCCGCAGCCAATTGGCCAGCAACTGGCTGGAAATCCGCAGCGTGGCACGGTCTTCCATCAAAGCCACATCGTGAATGTCGGGAACCTTCGAGCAGCCGACGCCCGCGTCGATCCACCGCACCACGTAGCCCAGGATCGACTGGCAGTTGTTGTCGACCTCCTCGCGGATCTCCTCCGGCGCCCAGGCCAGCTCCTTGGCCAGTGGGACCGTCAGCAACTCGTCGATGGTGGCGCGTTTCTTTCCTTCGAGCTCGTCCTGCACCGAGGCGACGTCGACATAGTGGTAGTGCATCGCGTGCAGCGTGGCCGCAGTCGGTGAGGGCACCCACGCGGTGGTGGCGCCCGCCTTGGGCTGGGCGATCTTCTGCTCCATCATGTCGGCCATCAACTCGGTCATGGCCCACATGCCCTTGCCGATCTGCGCCTTGCCCTTGAAGCCGGCCGCGAGCCCGGTGTCGACGTTGTTGTCCTCGTAGGCCTTGATCCAGGTGGTGCTCTTCATCGCGCCTTTGCGGATCATCGGACCCGCCTCCATCGAGGTGTGGATCTCGTCGCCGGTGCGGTCCAGGAACCCGGTGTTGATGAACACGACCCGGTCGGCAGCGGCCTTGATGCAAGCCTTGAGGTTGACGGTGGTGCGACGTTCCTCGTCCATGATGCCGACCTTCAACGTCCCTTGCGGCAGGCCCAGGACGTCCTCGACGCGGCTGAACAGCTCGCAGGTGAACGCGACTTCTTCGGGCCCGTGCATCTTGGGTTTGACGATGTAGACCGAGCCGGTGCGGCTGTTGGTCAGCGGCCCGTTTCCGTCGCCGGCCTTGAGGCCGTGAATCGCGGTCAGCCCGGTGAACAGCGCGTCCTGAATACCTTCGAACACCTCGTTACCGCCCGAATCGACGATGGCGTCGTTGGTCATCAGGTGACCGACGTTGCGGACGAACAGCAGGCTGCGCCCGGGCAGGGTCAGCTCACCGCCGTCGGGCGTCTGGTAGGTGCGGTCCTGGTTGAGGACGCGGTGGATGGTCTTGCCACCCTTGTCGACCTCTTCGGACAGGTCGCCCTTGTTCAGGCCCAACCAGTTGCGGTAGCCCAGCACCTTGTCGTCGGCGTCGACCGCGGCGACCGAATCCTCGAAGTCCATGATCGTGGTAATCGCCGACTCCAGGACGACGTCTTTGATGCCGGCCTTGTCGGTCTTGCCGATCGGCGACTCGGGGTCGATCAGGATCTCGAGGTGCAGGCCGTGGTTGACCAGCAGCACCGACCAGCTGGGGGAGCCGAGGTCACCGGTGTAGCCGACGAACTTCTCCGGGCTCGCCAGCCCGACGGACCCCTCGGCGGTGGCGACCTTCAGCTGGGTGTCCTCGACGCTGAGCCCGGTGATGTCGGCCCACGATCCCGACGCCAGCGGAACCGCCTCGTCGAGGAATGTGCGCGCGTAGGCGATGACCTTGTCGCCGCGGACCCGGTTGTAGCTGGTGCCCTTCTCGGCCCCGTCGCTCTCTGGGATGACGTCGGTGCCGTACAGCGCGTCATACAGCGAGCCCCACCGGGCGTTGGCGGCGTTCAGCGCGAACCGCGCGTTGAGCACGGGCACCACCAGCTGCGGCCCGGCCGTCGTGGTGATCTCGTCGTCGACTCCGGCGGTGGTGATGGCGAAGTCGGCGGGTTCGGGCAGCAGATATCCGATTTCGGTGAGGAATTCGCGATAGGCCTCGGGGTCCAGCGGCTCGATGACGTGCTGGCGGTGGTACTTGTCGATCTTCGCCTGCAACTGATCGCGACGCGCCAGCAGCTCCTCGTTCTGCGGCTGCAGGTCGGTGACGACCTTGTCCACACCGGCCCAGAAGCTGTCGGCGTCTATGTCGGTGCCGGGCAGAGCCTCGTTGTTGACGAAGTCGTACAGCACGCGGGCGACACGCAGGTTTCCCACCGACACGCGATCAGTCATCTTTTTCCTCCGGACTTACCTATCGAAATCACATCGCAGCCTACCGGCCAGTCGGCTACCTACTCGTAACCGGCAACCTGCAGCAGCAGGTCGCACCGCTCCGGCAGCGCAGCCCGCAACGGCGCGGCGCGACTGGCGATGGACGGCGTTACGCGTGCGGACGGCGCTTACTCGCATTGAGGCAGCCGCGCACGCCCCGCACACCCATGCGCATGACTGCCCTGCTGCAGCGGGTTAGTCGCGGACCCAACCGTCGCGCACGCTGCCACGAATGCACGGTAACCCGCGATGTTCCGGTCCGGGTCAGGAGGGATCAGGGGATGGCGTCTGCTGCAGCGTCGGGGCTGGACCGGGTGAACGGGGCCGACAGCGAACTGACCAGCTCGGCCGAGGCCGCGCGCTACATCGCCGACAGCTGTCTGACCGACGCCCCGCTGGGCCGGGTCGGACTGGAGCTCGAGGCACACTGCTTTGACCTGCGCGAGCTGCGCCGCCGGCCGGACTGGCACGACATCACCCAGGTCGTGGCATCGCTGCCGGAATTGCCGGGCGGAAGCGCGGTCACCGTCGAACCCGGCGGCGCGGTGGAACTGTCCGGCCCGCCCGCCGAGGACGTCCTGGTGGCGATCGAGGCGATGCGCAGCGACCAGGCGGTGCTGCGCACGGCGTTTTGGCGGGCCGGGCTCGGATTGGTGCTGCTGGGCACCGACCCGCTGCGCCCGGCCCGGCGGATCAACCCGGGCGCCCGCTATCGCGCGATGGAACGGTTCTTCACCGCCAGCGGCGCCGACGCGCCCGGCGCGGCGATGATGACGTCGACAGCCGCGGTGCAGGTCAACCTCGACGCCGGACCGCGATCCGGCTGGACGGCGCGGGTGCGGCTGGCCCACGCACTGGGCCCGACCCTGATCGCCGTCGCCGCCAACTCCCCGCTGCTGCGCGGAAGGTTTTCCGGCTGGTGCTCGACCCGCCAGCGCATCTGGGGTCAGCTGGACTCCGCACGGTGTGGACCGTTCCTGACCACCGGCGGCGACGACCCGGGCACGGCCTGGGCCCGCTATGCGCTCAAGGCGCCGGTGATGCTGGTCCAGGGCGCTTCCGCCGGCGGCGCCGTGCCGGTCACCCGCCGGGTGCCCTTCGCCGAATGGGCCGACCGGCGCATCCCGCTGGGCGGACGCTATCCGACCACCGCCGACCTGGACTACCACCTGACGACGCTGTTCCCGCCGGTCCGCCCCCGCGGCCGGCTGGAGATCCGCTACCTCGACGCGGTGCCCGACCACCTGTGGCCCGCGTTGGTCGGCGTCCTGGTCGTCCTGCTGGACAACCCGACCGCCGCCGACCTGGCCGCCGAAGCGGTTCAACCCGTCGCCGGCTACTGGGGCACTGCGGCCCGGGCCGGGCTGTCCGACCGTCGGCTTTACCAGGCCGCCAACCGCTGCCTGGCCATCGCCGCCCACTACGCCCCCACCGCGCTGCACGACCCGATAGCGCGGCTCGTCGACGCCGTCGAGCAAGGCCGCTGCCCCGCCGATGACCTCGCCGACGAAGTCATCGACCGCGGCATCGCTCCGACCATCACCCGGCTGGCGTCGCGGTGAACCGGATCGGTGAGCTACGACGTACGCACCGCGGTTTGCTGGTCGGCATGACGGCGGTGAGCATCGGCCTGATCTCCGGCTACGACGTCACCAGCATCGGTGGCGCACTGCTGTTCATCACCGACGAGTTCAACCTGACCGCCCACCAACAGGAACTGGTGACGGCGGCGTTGGCGGCCGGCGACATCGGCGGGGCCCTCGTCGCCGGTGTGCTCGCCAATGCCATCGGACGCAAAGCGTCGCTGACCCTGGTGGTTGCGTCCTATGCGGTGTTTGCGGTGCTCGACGCGGTATCGGTGTCGTGGGCGTCGCTCGTTGCCGCACGGCTGCTGGCGGGCCTGGCCATCGGGGTGTCGTTCGTGGTGGTACCGGTGTTTCTGGCCGAGACGGCACCGGCCAGGGTGCGCGGCGCGCTGCTGGTCAGCTACCAGGCCGCCAACCTGGTCGGCATGGTCGGCGGCTACCTCACCGCCTACCTGCTGGGCGGTTCGACCGGCTGGCGGTGGACGCTGGGACTCGCTGCCGTGCCCGCCGTGATGTCGTTGCTGCTGTTGCGTCGGGTAGACGACAGCGCCCGGTGGTACCTATTGAAAGGCCGCACCGCCGACGCGCGACGGGCCTTGCGGCGGGCCGAGCCCGACGCCGACGTGGAGGCCGAACTCGCCAAAATCCGCCAGGCCATCGACGAGGTGCGGCACGGCGTCAACGCGCTCACCGAGATGGTGCGGGCACCGCATCTACGCGCCAGCGTCTTCGTCGTCACGCTCGGTTTTCTGGTCCAGATCACCGGCATCAGCGCGATCGTCTCGTATTGCCCGCGCCTGTTCGAGGCGCTGGGCCTGCACGGTGACTTCGCGCTGCTGGTGTTGCCGGCACTGATCCAGGCGGTGGGCCTGATCGCCGTCTTCGCCTCGCTGGTGCTGGTGGACCGGGTGGGCCGGCGGCCGGTTCTGCTGTTCGGGATCGCCGTCATGATCGTCGCCAACCTCGTACTGATCGGCTCTTTCGCGCTCAGCCGGCCGTCGGGTGGAGTGCCGGCGCTGGTCGGGGTTTTCGGTGTGCTGCTGTTCACGCTGGGCTTCAACGCCGGCTTCGGGCCCCTGGCCTGTGTGTACGCCGGCGAAAGCCTGCCGTCGCGGCTGCGGGCGATCGGATCGGCGGCCATGCACACGTCCAATCTGGTTGCCAACGCGATCGTCGCCGCCGTCTTCCTCACCCTGCTCCATTCGCTCGGTGGTGCTGCGACGTTCGCCATCTTCGGCCTGTTGGCCTTGGTCGGCTTCGTCTTTGTCCACCGGTTCGCCGTCGAGACCAAGAGCACGCCACTCGAGGACATCCGGCATACCTGGGCGCGCGGCGAGGCACCGTCTGTGGATCCGCCCGTTTTGCACGCGTAGTAGCCTGGCCGATCTCGCCGATTGCGCGCGTCCGCTGTTTGTCCACGGTTGCGGTGTTGCTCGGCGTCGTGCGCGGCCGCGGTTCGGGGGACCCGGCTCGCTGGCCGAACTCACCGCCGCCATCGGCCGCGTCGGAGCACACCCTGCTGCCGAGCGCGACGTGATCCGCCGGGCCGCCCACGCCCCCAACCTGGCCGTCTTCGACGACCACCATTACCGCCCGCTATACCTGGGCCGCGCCAACCGCATCGCCAACCCCGACCAACGCATCACGCTGCTGGCCCGCGGCGGCGCAACCGACATCACCAAGCTCAGGGCGCTCTGGTGGCTGGCTGTCCGCTTGCCGCCTTCTGTATACCCCTGCTGGGCGTCGAGTGTGCACTGACGGCTTCGAGTGTGCGCAAGGGGCGGGATTT
>NZ_JBYCLD010000055.1:0-20048 GCF_057473725.1 Mycobacterium sp. TH-M11
GCAGCGCGAGTTTGCGCAAGATCTCCGCATCTTCGTCGGCGGCAGCCAGCGCCAGCGCCTTATCGACGTCGAAGCCGGCACGTAGGCCCATGTCGCGACACGGGGTGCGATAGCGGCGCGCAGTCGGCTCGCCACTCAAGCCACGGCGCACGGCGTCATTGAGCACTTCCTTGAACGACGTTCCGCGTTCGCGCGTCGCACGTCGTAATGCGGCGACGACGTCGGCGTCCAGAGTCACCGTGGTACGCATGACGTCATCATAGCAGCAAGGTGGTTGCTGTCATGATGCTCACCGTCGCCATGCCTTGTCGAGGGACCGTTGGTCATCCCCGCCGCGTCACGGCGGTCCCACGGGTTACCGAGTGGACGGGCAGCTCGTCGCCAGGCTCGGGCCAGGGTTGGCGCGCCAGCATGTCGTCGACCGAGACATAGCCTTCCTCGATCACACCGGTTTTGGCGTCGACGATGCGGTACCACTGCTTTTTGGTCTGGATCGGCTGACCTTCCAGGATGATCACCCGCAGGTCGCCCTCCTCGAGGTGGCAGCGTCGCTGCACCGCCTCGACCAACTGCTCGTTGTGCAGGTGGCCTTCGCCGAAATTCCAGCCGATCAGCGGCCCCGCGACGGTTTCGCCCTCACGTATCGCGTAACCGGCCTCGTCGTCAAGCGCGCGCGGCAGCAGACCGTTGAGCGCGCGACCGTGCACGTGCATGCATCGAAACGCGCGCGCCTTGTCGCTGATGATCTCGGCGGTATTCGGGTCATACAGCCGCGCAATCTGTTTAGCGGTCAGCGCAGAACTCTTGACCACGTTTTCGTCGATCTTGTCTTCCACACCGTCGCGGAAACACCACACGCTCGACGCCCAGTTGCCGGCGTAGTAGCGCAGCGCGGGCAAGAACGAAATCTGTTGCGGGAACATGTTTCCCACGACCGGAATGACCACGAGAGCGACCAGCAACATGGCCAGCAGCAGCGGTGAGTTCAGGTCGTAGATCACGATCCCGCTGTAGTGCCCGAACAGGTAGAACAGCGAGAAGATGAAAAAGATGTTCCACTCCAACGGAACACCCATCGGCAGGTTGGAAATGATGTTGAGGTGAAAGATCACCATGAAGCCGATCAACGCCCATCGCCACGGGTGATCGCCTGCGGCGAAGACTAAGACTGCCGGAACGATGAGCTCTGCCGTGGTGCCGCCGACGTGGGCCATCACCTTGGGAATCCAGGTGGGCCGGATGTCATTGACCGGATCGCGGTAGAGCTTGCGCTTGAGCCAGTTGAAGGGCTTGCCGCCTAGTAGCGCGTTGTTGCTCGTCATCGCCGCCACCACGTAGGGAAAATGGTGGTTGAGCTTGGACGTTGCTGCGCCCCACCACAGTCCGAGCATGACGATCTTGAACGCGGCGATCTGGTCGGTGAACGGGAAGAAAAAGATCAGCAGTTTGAGCCAGTAGTGTTCACCGCGGGCGGCCAGGAAGATCGTCTTGTCGCGCAGACCCAACAGCGCCAGCGCGACGATCGCCGGTAGAACCAGCAGCGGGTCGATCAACCCGACATCGCCGCTTCCTGTGACCGACCCGCCGTGGCCGGGTGCCAGCAACGCCCACACACCAGACGCCAGCACCACGACGTACAGCGCCACGTCGAGGATGGTGCGGCTGTCTCCGCGGGTGAACGGCACCTCGTCGGGCCACGGCGGCAGTCGAATCGTCTTGGGCCGCAGCCAATACAGGAATCCGCCGATCGGTGGCATGAATCGCGCGGTGAGCGGGCCCGAACCGCAGCCCAGGCCCAGCACCTCGAACAGCAGCGTGAAGACGATCAGCTTCTGGTAGACGATCGGCTGCGTCCACCAGGTCGCGATGTCGGCCAGACGTCCCAGGCCCGGAGTCAGCGAGATGACCGCGGCGGCGCCTGCGGCGTAGGCGGCCATCTTGATTACGTACAGCAGATAGATCGCCGACGGGGTGCCGAAGCCGTGCTCAACCCAGTGGCGCGTCACCACCTGCATCCGGTCGGCCACCGTGCGGTTCTGCCAGGTCACTGGGTCGACGTCCGGAAGATCCGGGGTGATGAATCCCATCACGGCCTCATTTCGGGTCTGCCACCGTTGGCCAAAGTAATGTAGCGGGAACGCCGAGGCCGTCGCGAAGAATTCTGTGAGTCTCCGCTCAACCGCTCACCTAATCGGTTAGTTGGCCGGGTTAGAAGGGAAAACTAATGACGAACCTGAGTCCCACTGGACGACTGCTCGTATCGAGTGCCGGCGCCGCTCTGATGGCGCTGCTGGCAAGCCCGCTCGCGCACGCCGATGCGGCCGATACCGCGTACAGCGATCTGACAACCGTCTACGCCGACGCCGCCGCGTTCAGTAACTCGTTCGGCGGGTATGAGGACCTGGTTTTCGACGCTGATCTAGTGCAGAACTTCCTGGCGGCCAGCGGAATCGGCCTGGGCGAACCAGCCTTATCCGGCACAACCGCGTCGCAGGATCTCACCACCATAGTGGCCGAGGGCACGACAATCACCACTGATCTGGATTCGCTCAAAGATTTCCAGCCCGCGAGCGTGGTTGCGGCTACCGATGCCAAGGAACTTCCGGTGATCAGCGAAACCTCCGCGTTTCAGGAACAGATCAACAACGCCATCGCTGATCTCCCGGCGATCACCGCTCAGGACGAGACGAATCCACTGCTGCTAGCTGAACTGAGTGCGTTGCATGACCACGAATTAGCCCTGGGCACTTTTGTCACGAACCTAGGCGAGGAGTTAGCGAACGGCAGTCCGGCAGGTATCACGGCAGACAACACCGGCTTCTTAGCGGAAGGTCTGGGGATCGTGAACGACATGAATGGCGCCGCAGACACGCTGACACTGCTGGCCGACCTCTCCGGTATCGGCCTTTAAGCGTCTTCCATCAGATCCGGGGTGACGGCCGACTCGGTGTCGGCAATGCCGTCGACCTTCGCCTTACGGTCGGCCATCGACAAAAGGCGCCGAATACGGCCCGCCACAGCATCTTTCGTCATCGGCGGGTCGGCCAAGCGACCCAACTCCTCCAGCGAGGCCTGTCGATGCGCGACGCGCAGCTTGCCCGCCGTGGCCAAATGGTCGGGCACGCCGTCGCCGAGAATCTCCAACGCCCGTTCCACGCGCGCGGCAGCGGCGACCGCGGCACGTGCCGATCGCCGCAGGTTGGCGTCGTCGAAGTTGGCCAGCCGGTTCGCGGTCGCTCTGACCTCGCGGCGCATCCGCCGCTCTTCCCATACCAGCCGAGTGTCCTGGGCGCCCATCCGGGTCAGCAGCGCCCCGATCGCTTCACCGTCGCGCACGACCACGCGGTCAGCACCCCGCACCTCCCGCGCCTTGGCGCTGATACCGAGTCGGCGCGCAGCGCCCACCAATGCCAGGGCGGCCTCGGGACCGGGGCAGCTGACTTCCAACGCCGACGAGCGTCCCGGCTCGGTCAGCGAGCCGTGGGCCAGGAAAGCGCCGCGCCATGCAGCCTCGGCGTCACCGACGCTGCCGCCGACCACCTGAGCCGGCAAACCTCGCACCGGCCGGCCGCGCAGATCGAGCAAACCAGTCTGCCGGGCCAGCGCCTCGCCGTCGTTCGCGACCCGCAACACGTATCGGGTGGTCTTACGGATTCCACTGGCGGACAACACATGCACAATGGCGTTGTAGCCGTACAGGTCGAAGATGTCCTTACGTAGCCGCCGCGCGATGCTACCCAAATCGACCTCAGCCTCGACGACCACCCGGCCGGCCACGATGTGCAGTCCACCGGCGAAGCGCAGCAGCGAGGTCACCTCGGCCCGCCGCGCGCTCACCGCGGTCACCACCAGGCGACTCAATTCGTCTTTGACTTCGGCCGTCATCGCCACGCGTCGTCACCCCTCGGTCCGTTGTGACCCTGCACCGGCTGACCGGTGTCGTGCACGCCGACTCCCTCGAGCGCCGCGGCCAATTTGCCCGGGTCATGTAAAGGTGTACCAGGCTTGGACACATCAGCGAATTGAACGTGGGCATTGAGTAGCGTCGCGGTGCGGCGCAGCTGGTCACGCTCCCGCTCGCTCGGTACCCGCCCGCCGTCGATGATCACGTCGTGCACGGTGAAGCCTGGGGCGTGCTGCGCCAGCACGTGAAGGTGACGTTCCACCGAGAACCCTGCCGTCTCCCCCGGTTCGGCGACCAGATTGAGCACCAGCGCGCGACGCGCGGAGGTCGCCTGCAGCGCCGCGGCAAGCCCGGGCACCAGCACGTGCGGAAGCACGCTGGTGAACCATGAACCCGGACCCAACACCACCAGATCGGCGGACATGATCGCGTCGACGGCCTGCCGGGTGGCCGGCGGGTCGCCGGGCAGCAGCCGCACCCGGCGGACCTTTCCCGGTGTGGTGGCGATCGCCACTTGCCCGCGGATGACCCGGAACATCCGCGGATCGGTCTCCAAGCCGGACACGTCGGCTTCGATCTGCAGCGCGATCGGACACATTGGCAACACCCGGCCCCGCACACCCAGGATGCGGCCGACTTCGTCGAGGGCGGCGACCGGGTCGGCCAGCACCTCGCTGAGACCGGCCAGCAGCAGATTGCCGATCGGGTGACCCGACAGTGCACCGCTACCACCGAAGCGGTGCTGCATGATGGTCGCCCACAGTCGGCCTTGCGGACTGTCAGAAGCCAACGCCGCCAACGCCATTCGCAGATCGCCCGGTGGCACCACGTCGAGTTCGCTGCGCAACCGGCCTGACGAGCCACCATCGTCGGCGACGGTGACGACGGCGGTCACGTGCGGTGTCAGCCGCCGCGCGGCCGACAGCGTCGCATACAAGCCGTGCCCTCCGCCCATGGCGACAATCCGCCGACTCATTCGCGGCCCAGATCCCGGTGCAGCACCCGCACCGTGAGCTGCGTGTCGGATTCGAGCAGCCGCGCCAGCGCCTCGGCGATCGCGACGCTGCGGTGTTTGCCGCCGGTGCAGCCGATCGCCACGGTCATATAACGCTTCCCCTCCCTGCGGTAGCCGTCGACAATCAGGGACAGCAATCGATGGTATGTCTGCAAGAACTCGGCCGCGTCGGTCTGGCCAAGCACGTAGTCGCGAACCTCGGGATGCCGGCCGGTGAGCGGGCGCAGTTCGTCGACCCAATGGGGGTTGGGCAGGAATCGGACATCCATCACGGTGTCGGCGTCCATCGGAAGGCCGTATTTGAAGCCGAAAGACTCCACCGTGACGCTGGTTTGGGCGACGGCCTCACCGCCGAAGGCCCGTTCGATGCTTTCCCGCAACTCGCGGACCGCCAACGTCGAGGTGTCGATGATCAGGTCGGCGGTCGCGCGAACCGGCGCGAGCATTTCGCGCTCGGCGGCGATGCCCTCGGCCAACGTCTGGGCACCCTGCAGCGGGTGGCTGCGGCGGTTCTGCTCGTAGCGACGCACCAGCATGTCATCGGAGGCCTCCATGAACACGACGCGCGGGCTGATGTTGCGGGTGGCCAGGTCGTTGCGGACCCAGTCCAGGTCGCCGGTGAAGCCACGCGAACGCACGTCCATCACGATCGCCAGCTGCGTGATCCGCGAGCCGGCATCCAGACCGAGGTCGACCATCCGGGTGATCAACTGGGGCGGCAAGTTGTCCGCGACATACCAGCCGAGGTCTTCGAGCACCTTGGCCGCGGTGCCACGACCGGCACCCGACAGACCGGTGACCAGAACCACGTCAATCCCGGAATCGCTTATGGCGGCGTGATTGTCGGCGCTTTCGAGTTTTGGCCCGTCCATCCCCTCGCCTGTCATCCCGACGCCCGTTCCGCGATTCGCTCCTGCGCTGCGGGGTCCGACCCGGCGCCGGGGCTACCGCCCAGCGCATCCAGCACCGCCGTGGCCGTCGCAACGCCGATACCCGGCACGGAGGTAATCTCTTCGACCGTAGCCTCCCGAAGCCGCGCCAGGGAGCCGAAATGAGCAACGAGCGCTTTGCGACGATGCTCGCCGAGGCCGGGCACCGAGTCCAGCGCCGACGCCGTCATCCGCTTCGAACGCTTGCTGCGGTGATAATTGATCGCGAATCGATGGGCCTCGTCGCGTACCCGCTGCAGCAGATACAGCCCCTCGCTGTTGCGCGGCAGGATGATCGGATCCGGTTCCGCGGGCACCCACACCTCTTCGAGCCGTTTGGCCAAGCCGATCACCGCGACGTCGTCGACGCCCAGCTCTTCGAGAACCGCGCTGGCCGCGTTGACCTGTGGAGCGCCGCCGTCGACCACGTAGAGGTTGGGCGGATACGCAAAACGACGCGATTTGCCCTCGGGCGAAAGAGTATTCGAGTCTTGGACGTGCCGCAGGAACCGGCGACGAGTCACCTCGGCGATTGACGCGACGTCGTCGGAACGGCCGTGTCCGGCCGCCTCCCGGATCCCGAAGTGGCGGTAGTCGGATTTGCGCGGCAGTCCGTCTTCGAACACCACCAACGACCCGACAACGTCGGTGCCCTGGACGTGGCTGATGTCGACGCACTCGATACGCAGGGGCGCAGCGGCCAACCCCAGGGCCTCCTGAATATTCTGCAGCGCAGCGGATCTCGCCGTGAAATCGCCGGCGCGCTTCAGCTTGTGTTGTTGCAAAGCCTCTTTGGCGTTGCGCTCGACCGTTTCAGCCAGTGCACGCTTGTCGCCGCGACGGGGAACACGCAACGCCACTCGCGAGCCCCGTAGTCCGCTCAGCCAGGTCGCAAGTTCTTCGGCGTTGGCCGGCAGGCATGGCACCAGAACCTCGCGGGGCACTGAGTTGGCAGCTTCATCCGCCGCGCCGCCGAGTTCGGCCTGGTCACCGTAGAACTGCGTCAAGAATTGCTCGACTAGCTGCTCTTCACTGGATTCACATGGGTCGCCTGGCTTTTCGACAATCCAGCCGCGTTGTCCGCGGACCCGTCCGCCGCGGACGTGGAACACCTGAACGGCGGCTTCCAAGTCGTCGTCGGCGAACGCCACGACGTCGGCGTCGGTACCGTCGCCCAGCACCACCGCCTGCTTTTCCATGGCGCGCTGGACCGCGCCCAGGTCGTCGCGCAGACGCGCCGCCCGTTCGAAGTCCAGGCTCGCCGCGGCTGCGTGCATCTGCTGTTCCAGGCCTCGGGCGAACCTGTCGGTTTTGCCGGACAGAAAATCGCAGAAGTCCAGGACGATCTGTCGATGCTGTTCGGCGCTGACCCGGCCGACGCACGGCGCCGAACATTTGTCGATGTAGCCGAGCAGGCAGGGCCGGTCGATTTGGTTGTGCCGCTTGAATACTCCCGCAGAGCAGGTGCGCGCCGGGAATACCCGGGTGAGCAGATCCAGGGTCTCGCGGATCGCCCAGGCGTGCGAGTACGGTCCGAAATAGCGGACACCTTTGCGGCGCGGCCCACGGTAGACCATCAACCGGGGAAATTCCTCGTTGAGCGTGACCGCTAACACCGGATAGGACTTGTCGTCGCGGTAACGCACGTTGAATCGCGGATCGAACTCCTTGATCCAGTTGTATTCCAGCTGCAGCGCCTCGACCTCGGTGGTGACCACCGTCCACTCCACTTTGGCAGCGGTGGTCACCATCTGCCGGGTACGCGGATGCAGACCGGCGATGTCGGCGAAGTACGAGTTCAGCCGGCTGCGCAGGCTCTTGGCCTTGCCGACGTAGATCACCCGTCCGTGCTGATCGCTGAACCGGTACACGCCCGGCTCGACCGGGATGGACCCCGGAGCGGGGCGGTAGGTCGCGGGATCGGCCACGGTGTCCAAGGCTAGTCGCTGCTAGAAGGGCGGCGGTGCGGTGTCGGGTTCGGCCGGCGCCCTCGCCGCGAGGCGCAGCTCGCGATTGCGTCGCCGCTCGGCGCAGACCCGCTGCTCATGGTTCTGCCTGCGGGTGCGCGTCCGGGTCGGCATTCGCATCGCCCGGTCGCTGCAGCGATCACCGCGCCGCGTCGATGCCGACGGCACGTTGGCGGTTGGTGCGCACAGAGCCGGGAACAACAGGGCGCTGCCCGGCGTGGTCACGTGGGTATGACCGTCGGGAAGCAACCAGATGACGGTACCGTCAGGCAACTGCTTATCGCGCCAGCCTCCAAAAGTCTTCAACAGATGATGTTTTCGACACAGCGCTTTGAGGTTGGAGGCATGCGTCCAGCCGCCGCTACCGTAGGCGACGGTGTGGTCCACATCGCAATCGGTGGCTGGGCGATCACAGCCCGGCGCGCGGCACGTCAGATCGCGCGCCCGAACGAAGGCAGCGAGCTTGGCCGACGGGGCGTAGCGCGGCTCGGGCGCATCCGATGGCACGACCAGCGGTTGCAGCTGCGCGTCCTTCGCAAGTTCGGCGACCAACTCCGCCGAGATCAATCCTTCCGAACCGAATACGGCACCGGGCGTCCGCCCACTGCCGTCGATGCTGGACTGTTCTGCGACTACGTAAATCACCACGCTGCCCTTGCCAGTGCGCGCCGCGGCGCCGCAGTCCGGCGACCCACACCCGCACACCAGACGATCCGCGCCACCGGCCAACGCGCCCAACGCATCCGCGCGTCGCTGTTCGCGGTTGCGGGGGTCGCCGTTGCACACCGTGCCGGCGATCTCGTCGAGCCTGCGGTCGAGGGCGCGCCCCGCGGTCGCGAGCACCGTACCCGTCACGAACGCCATGCCGGTTTCCCCGGCGACGACGTCGACGAAGCGATCCCGCAATCCGTCCTTGGCGCGACGCACCGCATCCGCATCGACACGGGCCACCACCTTGTCGACCTCGGCAGCCAGCCGGCCACGGGTCAGGGTCGGAGTCCGCAATAGTCGAGCCGCCAGCAACGCATCCACCCGCGCGAGCACCTCAGGATCGGTGATCAAGTCGGTTCTGAACACGATCGTCTGAAATGCGCGATAGTCAATGCCACCGGCTTGAAATACCCCGCCCACCTCCGGGAATCGGTCGCGCAGAGCCACTGCGTAGCGCAAGTAACTGGAACCCATCGCGATGCTGCAGTTCAGCGCCGCCGCCACCTGGGCCGCGACCGCCTCCCAGGTGTCCATCGGCCAATCAGCCTGCTCGCCCGAATCGCGCAGCCGCAATGCGAACAGCTCACCTACCGCCACGAGTCGCCGGGCCGCCGCCCGGGCCTCTGATCGACCCGCCTCGCCGATCCGGTCGAGGAGCGCGGCGGACTCCGGTGTGGGCCGCGACGCATACCACAATTCGAACATGTGTTCGATTATGCCACGGCCGTGTGACAAGTCAGCGTGACGTCAGGTCGGGCCGATATTGCTCGACCAGTCTCCGGACGGTGTCCATTGCGGCCACGGCACGGTCCTTGTCGACCGACTGGATCGCCATCAGTGGGACGTACTCGTCGTCGGCCAGGTCGATTCGGGCCCAGCGCGCCCCGGGCGGAAACGACACCCCCTCCACCTCAACCCACGGCACCAGACGCTCGCCAAGCACATTGCGCACCGACAGCCCGGCAGGACCCACCCTCAGTCGCGGCCGGGCGAACAACAGCACCAGGCCGGCAAGGACAACGCCGAGCAGCACCATCGCAATTTGGTCCGAGGTCTGAAAGATCACGCCGGTGGATCCGAACTTGAGCAGCAGGGCGATCACCACATGCGCGATGACGAGGACCGCGGCGGCGGTGTAGGCGACATAGGGGGTCAGGCGGGGTCGCAGTTGTGCATCCCAAGTGTCCCGATCGGTCCTGGCACTCAAGACTTTTCGCGCAATCCGCGCAGGGTCAGCGCGGTGCTCAACGCCGCAGCCGTTGCCTGTCCGCCGTTGTCTTCGGCGGAATCCGGCAACCCCGCCCGATCAAGCGCCTGTGCCTCGGTGTTGGTGGTCAGCACACCATTGGCCACCGGCGTCGACTCGTCCAGCGAAACCCGGGTCAGCCCTTGGGTTACCGCGTCACAGACATAGTCAAAGTGCGGCGTCTGGCCGCGAATCACCACACCAAGAGCGACGACGGCGTCGTGATTACGGGCGACGGCCTGCGCGACCACCGGGATTTCGATTGCGCCGCGTACCCGCACGACCGTCGGGTTCTTGACGCCCCACTCCTGCGCGATCAACTGGGCGCGGTCGAGCAACTGATTGCAAATCTTGCCGTGCCAGGTGCTGACCACGATCGCCAGGCTGAGTGCAGAAGCGTCCTGCGATGCGATGTCGGGCACCCCAACGCCGCTCATCTGCGCCACTCCTTAGTCACAGGGCACCGCCGAATTCGCCAGGCAGATGGATGGATTCGTGATAATCGTCCAGTCCGACCAGGTCGTGGCCCATTCGGTCGCGCTTGGTCATCAAGTAGCGGATGTTCTCGGCGTTGGCACGCACCGGCAGCGCCACCCGCTCGATGATGTGCAGGCCGTAGCCGTCCAATCCAACCCGCTTCGCGGGGTTGTTGGTCAGCAGCCGCATGGAGCGGACACCAAGGTCGACCAGGATCTGCGCGCCGGTGCCGTAATCTCTTGCATCGGCGGGCAAGCCAAGTTTCAGGTTCGCATCGACGGTGTCGTCACCGGC
The DNA here is from genome assembly GCF_057473725.1 of Mycobacterium sp. TH-M11. Taxonomy (NCBI): domain Bacteria; kingdom Bacillati; phylum Actinomycetota; class Actinomycetes; order Mycobacteriales; family Mycobacteriaceae; genus Mycobacterium; species Mycobacterium sp. TH-M11. The sequence goes on from NZ_JBYCLD010000055.1 coordinate 10,544, forward strand.
GTCCTGCAATTGATAGGCCTGCAGCTTGTGCATCAAACCGATGCCGCGGCCCTCATGGCCGCGCATGTAGAGCACCACGCCACGGCCTTCGCGCGCGACCATCGCCATCGCGGCATCCAGCTGCGGCCCGCAATCACACCGGCGTGACCCGAACACGTCGCCGGTCAGGCATTCGGAGTGCACGCGAACCAGCACATCGTCGCCGTCGAAGTTCGGTCCGGCGATCTCGCCGCGCACCAAAGCGACATGCTCGACGTCCTCGTAGATGCTGCTGTACCCGACAGCGCGGAATTCGCCGTGCCGGGTGGGAATTCGCGCCTCGGCAATGCGCTCGATGTGTTTCTCGTGCTTGCGGCGGTATTCGATCAGGTCAGCGATCGCGATCAAGGCCAGACCATGCTCGTCGGCGAAGACCCGCAGCTCGTCGGTCTGCGCCATGGCGCCTTCATCTTTCTGGCTGACCACCTCGCAAATCGCGCCGGCCGGCGACAGCCCCGCCAGCCGGGCCAGGTCGACCGCGGCTTCAGTGTGGCCCGGACGGCGCAGCACGCCACCATCTTTGGCGCGCAACGGAACTACGTGACCGGGCCGGGTGAAATCCTCTGCGACACTGTCAGGTTCGGCGAGCAGTCGCATCGTGGTGGCACGGTCGGACGCCGAAATACCAGTTCCCACACCAACTTTCGCATCGACCGTGATGGTGTAAGCGGTACCGTGCTTGTCCTGGTTGAGGGCGTACATCGGCAATAGGCCGAGTCGGTCGCAGACGTCACCAGCGAGAGGCACGCAAAGATACCCCGATGTGTAGCGGACCATGAACGCGACCAACTCCGGCGTGGCCTTCTCAGCCGCGAAGATGAGGTCACCCTCGTTTTCCCGATCTTCGTCATCTACGACGACAACGGCCTTGCCGGCCGCGATATCGGCGATCGCGCGCTCGACCGAGTCCAACCTCGTCATCGCAGCCACCTCGTCAGAGAAACACACACCTGACGTCCTCAGGTGTCGTGTCCAGTATGAACCACCACGCCGCGCTCGCTATTGCCACCGCTTCGACCGACCGCCTAGATACCCTCAACGCCCGCTTCGCCGACTGGTCGAGCGGGGGCTGCCCATTACTGCCTTTTCTCAAAGCTCCAGCGCTAACGTAGGTAGATGTCGACGTTTGCGTCGAAACGGTTCACGCCCGCCTTGGCCGTTGGCCTGGCGTTGTTGGGCGCCGGGCTCGGCGGCCCCGCGGTACTGGACTGGTCCGCGGGAGACGCCTCGGCGTCTGCGCTCGTCGGCGTGCCGGCGTTCGAGGGGCCACCGCCGCCGCCACCAGACCCCGTCCCGATCATCGACAAACACAAACAAGTCAACCGGGGACCCAACAACAGCGAGGAACCCCAGCCGCGTCCTCGCCCTGATGGGGGCGACCCGGCGACGGATAGGTGATTCGGACCGCGGGCGACGCCTACTTCTATGGAATTGCCCATCTCACGGCTGATGAAGGCTATGAAGTCGGGTCGTTGGCGGCCAGGTGGCGCAGGACTCGTTCGTTGAGGGCGGCAAGCATGTCGAGCTCAGCCGGGTCGACGAAGTTTCGCCGGACGTCCGCCACGTGCCGAGGCGCCGCTCGACGGCAAGGTAGCGGTGAAGTCCTATTTTGCCGCTAGAAGCCGCTCGACATATTTGGCGATGACATCAACTTCCAGGTTCACCTGAGTTCCAGCTTCGGCCGAACCCAATGTGGTCAGATCGCGTGTGGTCGGGATCAGCGAGACCTCGAGCCAGTCGTCGCCAATCGCAGACACCGTCAGCGAGATGCCGTCGACCGTGATCGATCCCTTTTCGACCACATAGCGGGCCAATTCGGCCGGCAGCCCGATCCGAACCACCTCCCAGTGCTCGGCCGGCGAACGGCTCAGGATTTCCCCGGTGCCGTCGACGTGGCCTTGCACGATGTGGCCGCCGAGTCGGCTGTTCAAGGCCGCGGCACGCTCGAGATTGACCGGGCTGCCCGCTACCAGCCGGCCCAAGCTCGACCGGCTCAACGTCTCGCCCATCACGTCCGCGGTGAATTGACCGTCGGGCAGCAGTTCGACGACCGTCAGGCATACACCGTTGACCGCGATCGAATCCCCATGTCCGGCATCGGCCGTGACTATCGGCCCCGCGATGGTGAACCGAGCGGAATCCCCCAGGTCGTTTTTGGCGACGACCGTACCCACTTCTTCGACGATTCCGGTGAACACCGCCTCAGGCTAGTGAGTGTTGTCGCGCCGCGCGACGTCCGGTCGCCTTGCGCGTCACAGTCTTGTCGGCGCGACCCGCTACGCTGCAAGTCATGCAGACGCGTAAGCCGTTTGGCCCAATTTTCGCCTCCCTCGCTATCGCCGCCGCGCTGATCGGCGGCTGTTCGTCGTCCAAGCAATCCAGCAGCCCGCTGCCGGATGCCGCGACCCTGATCAAGGAGTCCGCCCAGAGCACCAAGAACGTCAAGAGCGTGCACCTGGCCCTGACGGTCAACGGCAAGATCAAAGGCCTTCCGGTGAAATCCCTGACCGGCGACCTGACCACCACGCCACAGACCGCGGCTCAGGGCAACGCGAGCATTATCTTCGGCGGCTCCGACATCGACGCGCCGTTCGTGGTGATCGACGGCACTCTGTACGGCGCCCTCACCCCCGGCCAGTGGGACAGCTTCGGCAAGGCGTCGGATCTCTACGACCCGTCCACCATCCTCAAGCCCGACGTCGGCCTGGCCAACGTGCTGGCCAATCTCAGCAACCCCAAGTCCCAGTCGCGGGAGAATGTCGGCGGACAGTCGACCATCAAGATCACCGGAACGGTCTCGGCGGATGCGGTGAACGGCATCATGCCCCGGCTGAAGGCAACCCAGCCGTTTCCATCGACCGTGTGGATCGAGGAAAACGGTGACCACCAGTTGGTGCAGACAACTCTCGAGCAGAGCCCAGGCAATTCGCTTCAGCTGACGTTGTCGAACTGGAACGCCCCGGTGCAGGTCACCAAGCCGCCGGTGGCCCCGGCGCCGTGACGGCACCCCAGCCCCACCACGCGGGACGCTTCGTCGCGATCAGCGCCGGCAGCCTCGCGGTTTTGCTCGGCGCCCTCGACACCTACGTCGTGGTCACGATCATGCGCGACATCATCGGGACGATCGGGATCCCGGTGAATCGCCTGCAGCGGATTACCCCGATCATCACCTGGTATCTGCTGGGCTATATCGCCGCGATGCCGTTGCTGGGCCGGGCATCCGACCGGTTCGGGCGCAAGCTGCTGCTCCAGGTCAGCCTGGCCGTTTTCCTGATCGGATCGGTGGTCACGGCCCTGTCCACCAATCTCGATGTGCTGGTCGTCGGCCGGACCATCCAGGGGGTGGCCAGTGGTGCGCTACTGCCGGTGACCCTCGCGCTCGGCGCCGACCTGTGGGCGCAGCGGAACCGGGCCGGCGTGCTCGGCGGGATCGGTGCCGCGCAGGAATTGGGCAGTGTGCTGGGTCCGCTCTACGGCATCTTCATCGTCTGGTTGACCAGTCGCTGGCAGGACGTGTTCTGGATCAATGTGCCACTGGCGCTTGCCGCGATGGTGATGATTCAGTTCAGCCTGCCGTCGCGGGACCGCAGCACCGCGCCGGAAAAGATCGACGTGGTCGGCGGACTGCTTCTCGCGATCACCCTTGGGCTGGCGGTCATCGGTCTGTACAACGCCAATCCCGACGGCAAGCACGCGCTGCCCAGCTACGGGCCGCCGCTGATCGTCGCAGCAGTTGTGTTCGCGGTGATTTTCTTTGTGTGGGAACGGTTCTCCCGGACCAAGCTGATCGAACCCGCGGGAGTGCATTTCCGGCCGTTCCTGTCGGCGCTCGGTTCTTCGCTGTGCGCCGGTGCCGCGTTGATGGTGACGCTGGTCGACGTGGAACTGTTCGCCCAAGGCGTGCTCGGCAAGGATCAAAACGAAGCGGCGATGATGCTGCTGTGGTTCCTGGCGGCGCTACCGATCGGTGCACTGGTGGGTGGCGCGATCGCGACCAAGATCGGCGACCGCGCTGTCGCCTTCGCCGGACTACTGATCGCCGCGGGCGGGTATTGGCTGATCTCCAAGTGGTCGATCAACCTGCTGAGTGTGCACCACAACGTCTTCGGGCTGTCGCTGCCAGCCATGGATACCGACCTGGCCGTCGCCGGTATCGGTCTGGGCCTGGTGATCGCACCGCTGACCTCCGCCAGTTTGCGGGTGGTGCCCTCGGCGCAGCACGGCATTGCCTCGGCTGCAGTGGTGGTGGCCCGCATGACGGGAATGCTCATCGGGGTTGCCTCCCTAAGCGCGTGGGGGTTCTACCAGCTGCCACATCTGGTCGCCAAGCACGCCGCGGAACTGCCCGCCCATGCCAGCCTCGCCGAGCGGATCCTGCACCAGGCCAGCATGTACCGCGAGGCTTTCGCGGACATGTACGGCGAGATCTTCAAGGTCACTGTGGTCGTCTGTATCGTCGGCGCGCTGCTGGGCTTGCTGATTGGGAGCCGAAGTGCGCACGCCGACGAACCGGCGGCGTTGGAGGCCGAGCCCGTCAGCCCGGCGGTCTGATCCGCGCGCCTACCGTGGCACCAGGCTCAGCAACAGGTCCGGACCTACCCGTTCGACGCCGTCGTAGCGCCAGCGCAGGGCCCGCGCGATACTCGCGACACCGACATCGTCGACCGCGGCGATCGGTCCGCCGAGCAGTATCGGCGCAACGTAGGCCAGGATGCGGTTGATCGCCCCGGCCCGCAGGAAGGCCCCCGCGAGCGTCGGGCCACCTTCGAGTATCACGTCGGTGCGGTCGGACAACGCCTTGAGCACCTCGGCGGGGTCGTGGGTCTGAATCATCATGGTCCGCGAATCGTCGTTGAGAACCTTTGCCTCAGAGGGTATGTCACGCATACCGACCACGACGCGCAGCGGCTGACGCTCGGCGAGGCCGCCGTCTGTCAGGCGGGCGGTCAAGGTCGGATTGTCGGCGAGCACGGTGCCGGTGCCCACCACGATCGCGTCCGCGGTTGCGCGCCGCCGGTGCACGTCGGCGCGGGCCGCATCGCTGGTGATCCATTGACTCGAGCCGTCCGCCGCGGCGCTGCGGCCATCGATGCTGGTGGCATACTTCCACGTCACGTGTGGTAGCCCGGTGCGCTGCTTGTGCAACCATTCGCGCAGGGGCCCAGCGGTGACCAGATCGGCGTGCACATCACCGACGACGTTCACACCGCCGGCCGCCAACCGTCCCGCGCCCCCCGCAGCTTCGGGATTCGGGTCGCGGACCGCGAACACCACCGACGCGATGCCCGCCTCGATCAGCGCATCGACGCAAGGCGGTGTTTTGCCGTGGTGGTTACACGGTTCCAGTGTGACGACCGCTGTTCCGCCGGACGCCAGCCGTCCCGCCCGGCGCAGCGCCATCACCTCGGCGTGCGCGCTACCGGTTCGCTGGGTGCCACCGACGCCGACGACTCGGCCGTCGCGGTCCAGGATGACCGCCCCGACCGGTGGATTCGGGTAGGTCTTGCCCTTGACCAGTTCGGCTTGCTCGACGGCCAACCGCATGGCGGCATCGTGCCCGACGGCCGCCGGGGCGCTCATCGGTGCAGATGCGGCGACACGGCACCGGCCTGTCGCCGCAACGCCTCGACCGCAGCGGCCGGGTCCTCCGCGCCGTAGACGGCCGATCCGGCCACAAAGCAGTCGACGCCCGCCTCAGCGGCCTGTTCGATCGTGTCGGCGTTGATGCCACCGTCGATTTCGATCAGGATCGTCAGCTCGCCGGAGTCGACGAGCTTACGCACCTCACGCACCTTGCTCAGCACGTCGGGGATGAATTTCTGGCCGCCGAAACCGGGTTCGACGGACATCACCAGAAACGTGTCGAAGTCCTTCAGGATGTCCAGGTAAGGGTCTAGCGGGGTGCCGGGTTTGATGCTCAGCCCCGCCTTGGCGCCGGCGGCGCGGATATCGCGGGCCACGCTGACCGGGTTGTCGGTTGCCTCGGCGTGGAAGGTGACGTTGTAGGCGCCGGCTTCGGCGTACGGCGGCGCCCAGCGGTCGGGATCCTCGATCATCAGGTGACAGTCCATCGGAATGTCGGTGGCCGCCAACAGGCTTTCCACCACCGGCAGCCCGACCGTGAGGTTGGGCACGAAGTGCGCATCCATGACGTCGACGTGCAACCAGTCGGCACCGTGGACGTCGGCGGCCGCGTCGGCCAGCCGGGCGAAATCGGCAGCCAGGATCGAGGGAGCAATCAGCGGCCGATCGATCTTGGCTGACATGCATGTGAGCTTACTGGGGCCAACGTCCAGGGCTGCGTCCATGTTCCGCTCGTCTCTCTTCGCCTCCTTGGCGGCTGGACCGGCTCGTCGTGAACGTCACCGACGTGGCGACCGGCCAGCTGGCACGCCTGCCCCGGAATTACCGCAGGCTCTACGGGCGTGACCCCGACGAGCAGCATGTCGCCGATGCGATCCGCTCCTCGATGGGGCATGGAATACCTTGAAAACTACCGACTTCCACTGTGAGCGTCGCCGCACAATTTCCGTAGAAAGCGAGTTAGCGATGAGTTCCAGCGCTGGTAACGCCGTTGCCCTTCGTCCCGCGCCAGCCGGCGCGTGGGGGGTACGGCGTTGATTCCTGCGACATACACCATCCTTCTACTCTGCGGTCCGGCGACGGCCATTGCCGCGGTCTGGGGAGCTGAGCGAATTGGCGTGCCATTTCCGGTTCTGCTGGTTGGCGTCGGGGTGTTCCTCAGTTGGTTTCCTTGGACCCCGTCACCGGAAATATCGCCCGAGATCGTCTTCTTTCTGTTCCTGCCGCCGCTGGTCTACTACGCAGCGTTATTCGTGGCACCAGATGATTTGCGCAAACATGCCCGTCTGGTTGGCCTCTTGGCGGTCGGATTGGTGCTCGCGACTGCGTTCGCTGTCGCCGGGTTGTTGACGTGCCTCACCGGCCTTTCATTGGTGACGGCCGTGGTGATTGGTGCGATAGTCGCCCCAACCGACACCGTTTCGGCCACATCCATCTTCCGGCGGCTGAACGCACCGGAGGAACTCTCGACAATCGTCGAAGGCGAGGGCCTCACCAACGACGGCATCGCGCTGGTGTTGTACGTGGGCGCTGTGGATACAGCGGTCGCCGGGGCCGTGCATCCTGGTTCCCTCGCGATCACGTTTCTGCTGGGCCCGGTGGGTGGAGCGCTGCTGGGCCTGGCCATCGCCTGGGTTTTGGTCAGGATCCGGACACGCATGGACCATCCCGCGCTCGAGATCACCATTTCGCTGGCCACCCCGTACTTCACCTACGCTGCCGCCGATGCCGCCGGCATGTCGGGGGTTTTGGCCACCGCCGTCGCCGGAGTCTATGTGGGAACGCACATGAGTAACATCTATTCGCCCGGCGCTCGACTGCAAGCTCTCGCGTTTCTCGACGTGCTGGTTTTCTTGCTGAACGCGGTGCTGTTCATCCTGGTGGGCATCCAGCTTCATCGCCAAGTGCACTGGGCATTGAACCAGACAACGCCGCACCTTGTGCTGGTACTAGCGGCTGTGGTCGCCGTGGTGGTCATAACCCGGCTGGTGTTCACGCTCGCCGGCCCCACCGTGGCGAAGTTGCGTGGCCGTGCCGTCAGCACGAATATCTGGCGAGAGCGCACCGTCGTGGGATGGGCGGGAATGCGCGGAGGCGTGTCCCTTGCTGCAGCGCTGGCCGTTCCGCTGCGCCGCGCTGACGGCTCACCGTTTCCTGATCGTGAACTCGTGGTCCTGATCACCGGAACGGTGATCCTTACCACCCTCGTCATGCAGGGTGTCAGCCTGCCTTGGTTGCTGAGACGGCTCGGGCTCAGACCCAAGAACTTTCGAAGTGAGCAGAATGAAGCGCGGCTGCGTGCGGCTCGCGCCGGTTTAGAGTGGCTGGACAGCCAGCTAGCCGATGGTGAGATCACCACCGGCGCAGCCCAATCCGTGCGCGAGCTGTATGAGGCCAGAGTGCGGCGTCTGCAGACCGTAGCCTCGAACCACGAGGGTCCGGTCGACGCCGAGAACAACGCCGACGAACAGCAGGACTATGTGTCGTTGCGGCTACTGGTTTTACGCGTCGAGCGCACAGAACTGCTCAATTTGCGACGCGAGGGCAACATCCATACGGCCGTTTTGCGCTCGATCGAGCGGGGCTTGGACCTCGAGGAATCCCGGTTGAGCATCCAATAACCGGTTCAGCCGCCTGACTTGACCAAGGCCGCGGCGAACATGGCGTCGGTGCCGTGACGGTGTGGCCACAGCTGAACATAAGGCCCCTCGCCCAGCTCCGTCACGGGCTCGAACAGCGGCCGCGCGTCCAACGCGGACACCGGATGCCGACGAAGCGCGTCGGCGACAACGCCGACCGTCTCGGCCAGATGCGGCGAACAGGTCGCATACAGGATCACACCCCCGGGCCGGGTCAGCGCGATCGCCGCGGCCAGCAGTTCCCGTTGCAGCTTGGTCAGCGCCGGTACGTCAGCGGGCTGACGTCGCCAGCGCGCATCAGGACGCCGCCGCAGCGCCCCCAGCCCGGTGCAGGGCGCGTCGACGAGTACGCGGTCGAAATCCGCTTCGAGCCCGGTGCTGCGCCCGTCGACGCGCAACACCTCGACCGGCAACCCCTTGGTATTCGCGACGACGAGGTCGGCGCGATGTGCGGCAGGTTCTACCGCGGTGACGCGGGCTCCCGATTCAGCGGCCAGCGCCGCCAGCAGCGCAGTCTTACCGCCGGGGCCGGCGCACAGGTCGAGCCAGCGGCCGGAGTCGTCGGAGACCGGCGCCAAAGTCAGTGCGCGCGCCACCAGTTGGCTGCCTTCGTCCTGGACCAGTGCCTGACCGTCGCGCACCGCAGGCACCCGCGCGGGGTCGCCGGCAGGCAGATAGACCGCGTATGGGGAGAAACGGCCCACGCTGCCGCCGACCGCTGCAGCGAGCTCCTCGGCCGTCAGGACACCGGGCCGGGCCGCCAAATGGACACCGGGCCGCGCGTCGTCGGCGGCCAGCGCCGCACCGAGCTCGCCGGCGGCGGCACCGAGCGCGTCGACGAAGGACTGCGCGATCCAACGCGGGTGGGCGTGCCGGAACGCGAGCGTCCCGATCGGGTCGACGGACGTGGCGGGCGCGAGTTCGTCGAGCCAGGCCTGCTCGTCGCGGGTGCTGATCTTTCGCAGCACTCCGTTGACGAAGCCCGCTCGCGCCGAATCGAATTCGACACCTGCCTGCTCGACGGTGGTCGAGACGGCGGCATGCACGTCGACGCGGGTGCGAAGCAATTGGTACGTCCCGAGCCTCAGCAGGTCGAGCAAGATCGGGTCGATCGCATCCGGCGACCGGTCGGCCGCGGCCCCGATGACAGCGTCCAGCAGACCCCGGATACGGCTGCTGCCATACGTCAACTCGGTGGCAAAGGCGGCATCACGACCGCTGATCCCCCTCTCGCGCAACAGAAC
>NZ_JBYCLD010000056.1:0-4296 GCF_057473725.1 Mycobacterium sp. TH-M11
CTCGGACAGCGGCCGGTCCAGCGCTTGAAGGCGTGTGAGAAGTTGGTCAGATCGCCGTATCCGAGCTCCGTGGCGATTTGGCTCGCCGACATCGATCGGGTGAGTAACAGCAGCATGGCGGTCTCGCGCAAACATGACTCGCGCAGCTCGCGAAAGGTGGTTCCCTCTTCGGAAAGGCGCCGCTTGAGCGTGCTGGTGGATACCAGGAGTTCGTCGGCGACCCACTGGCTACTTCGCTGCCCGGGAGCCTTCTCCAAGAGTTGTCTCACCTTCGCCGAGAACGACGCAACGCCGCGCCGCTGGTCGAGATTGCGCTTCAGCTCGGCGACGGCGAGTCGATGCGCGAGGGGATCGGAGAACCGGCACGCCTGCTCGAGCGTGTCAGCGGGAACGTGCAAGTAGGACATCGGAGCGTCAAAGAACAGGCGCCCGGCTAGTCTCAGGTCGTCCTCGTGATCGGCCAGGGTGGCGGGCGCGGGCCAACTCATGTGGAGTGTGACGGTCGCCGGATCACCGACGAGCATGTCCAGCAGTCGCAGCAACGCCGACCCGGTGTAGACGACGGCCAGGCAGTCCAGTGCCGGATCGCGTGTGTGTCCGGTCAGCGCGGCAGTGAGACCATGATCGCTTGGATGGAACTGTGCACTGATAGCCGACGAGATCAACGGCAGATAGGTGAGTAGCTCCGCGACCTCGACCACCGAGCCCGCGCTGACCAGCGGAACACTCAACGGGCCGAAGGACGTCAACTGGGCCTGTCCGGCGAACGCGAACCCGAGCAGGGTTGCCTGTTCGGCGTCGAGGTCGGGGTAGACCTCACGAAACCACCGTAACGGGGCCTGGACATCACGCTGGATCAGCGTCGCCTCGTCGGTTCCCTCGCGAGCCATGATGTGGCGAAGCCGTGCGACAGCGTCTGGATCGAGTGCCCGGCTCTCCAGCATTTGCACGAACGCGACCGGGGGCACGCCTGCCCCGTCATTGAGGTGCACCGAACAGGCCCCCCTGAGCCGAATTCACAAGTTTCTGACTTCGGCCAACATAGCCGCGGAACGCGGAACCGGCCAGACTTTTTCGTGAGTTCGCGTACTGAGTCCAACGCATCAGGAGTTCGCTATGGCAGTTGTCACCTTTGTCTCCCACGACGGCGAGAAGCACGAGGCGCCCATCGAGGAAGGTAAGTCACTGATGCAGGTCGCGGTCAACAACGCGATCCCCGGCATCGACGGCGACTGTGGCGGCGAGGCTGCGTGCGGCACCTGCCACGTGGTCGTCGACCCGCAGTGGTCGGAGCAGGTGGGCCTGTCCGGCCCCGATGAAGAAGAGATGCTTTCGATGAACCCCGAGCGTCAGCCGACCTCGCGGCTGTCCTGCCAGATGCAGGTCTGCGAGGCGTGGGACGGCTTGATCGTCCAGACACCCGAATTCCAAATGTGATGACGAAAGATTAGGTAAGTCGTGTTGAATATTTCTGGGGCAATCACCGACAAAGTTCAGTCGACCATTCCGATCGAGCGCCAGATCCAAGGCGCACACCTCTACGACAAGGCGCGGCGATGGGTGACGCGGACGAACGGGCAGAAGATCTTCACTGAAACCCCCATCCCGCCGGTGGAGGACGTCAACCTGCTCGACATCGACATGAGCAACCCCTTCCTCTACCGCCAGGGACGCTGGCAGTCCTACTTCGAGCGTTTGCGCAACGAAGCTCCGGTGCACTTTCAGCCCAACAGTCCGTTCGGTCCGTTCTGGTCGGTCACTCGGCATGCCGACATCGTCGCCGTCGACAAGAACCACGAGGTGTTCTCAGCCGAGCCGTTCATCATCATTGGAACGCCGCCTCGGTTCTTGGATCTGGCGATGTTCATCGCGATGGATCCGCCAGAGCACGACAGGCAGCGGGCCGCCGTCCAAGGGGTGGTGGCGCCGAAGAACCTGCGTGAGATGGAGGGTCTGATCCGATCGCGCGTCCAGGAGGTACTGGACAACCTGCCTGTAGATCAGCCGTTCGACTGGGTGCATACCGTCTCGGTGGAGTTGACCGCGCGGATGCTCGCGACCCTCCTGGACTTCCCGTACGAGCAGCGCCGCAAGCTCGTCTACTGGTCGGATCTCGCGACCGCGCTGGAGCAAGCCAACGGCGGTCCCTCGGACAACGACGAGGTATTCGACGCCATGCGCGAGATGGCGCGAAGTTTCACCGCACTCTGGCACGACAAGGCGGCCCGGACAGCTGCCGGGGAGGAACCCGGCTTCGATCTGGTCACCATGTTGCAGAGCAACGAGAGCACCAAAGATCTGATCAACCGTCCGATGGAATTCTTGGGCAACCTGGTGTTGCTGATCGTCGGGGGAAACGACACGACGCGGAACTCGATGAGCGGCGGTGTTCTTGCGTTGAACCGGTTCCCGGACCAGTTCGAGAAGCTGACGGCCAACCCTGAGCTGATCCCCAACATGGTCTCGGAGATCATCCGGTGGCAAACCCCGCTGGCCTACATGCGCCGGATCGCCAAGGCCGACACCGTATTGAACGGCCAGTTCATCCGCAAGGGCGACAAGGTGGTGATGTGGTACGCATCGGGCAACCGCGACGAGCGCGTGTTCGAACGGCCCGACGACTTGATCATCGACCGGACCAACGCCCGCAACCACATCTCCTTCGGCTTCGGCGTCCACCGCTGCATGGGTAACCGGCTGGCCGAATTGCAGCTGCGGATTCTCTGGGAGGAGTTGCTTCCTCGCTTCGACAAGATAGAGGTCGTCGGTGAACCGGAGTACGTGCAGTCCAACTTCGTGCGGGGCATCAGCAAGATGATGGTCCGTCTCACCCCGAAATCCGACACGTGACATCGCAGCGGGCCCTCATCGTCGGGGCCAGCCATGCCGGCGCCCAACTCTCGGCCAGCCTGCGCCAGGAAGGGTGGATCGGCGAGGTCGTCCTGATCGGCGAGGAGTCCGCGCTGCCCTACCAACGCCCGCCGCTGTCGAAGGCCTACCTGGCCGGCAAATGCGCATCCGCTGACCTCGCGATCCGCAGCGCCGACTTCTACGCCAAGCAGCGAATCCAACTCCTCGATGCGACGGTGACGGCGATCGACCGGTCGGCTGGTCACGTGGTTTTGGGCAACGGAGACACGCTGCCCTACGACAAGCTCGCGCTGTGCACTGGCGCCGGCGCTCGCCGACTCGCCACCCCGGGAACCGACCTGGCTGGCGTGTATTACCTGCGCACTGCCGCGGATGTCGAGATGATCCGAGCGGCCACCACCCCCGGGCGGCGGGCGGTGATCGTCGGCGGCGGCTACATCGGATTGGAGACGGCCGCCTCGTTGCGCGCATTGGGTCTGGAGGTCACCGTCCTCGAGGCGACCGAGCGGGTCCTCGAACGGGTCACCGCCCCCGAGGTGTCGGCGTTCTTCGACCGGGTCCACCGGGAGCAGGGCGTCAACATCCGGACAGGCGCGCTGGTCGAGGCGCTGTCCGGCGACGGCAGGGTCCGCGAAGTAATCCTGGCCGGCGGCGAAGCAATTCCCGCCGACCTCGTCATCGTCGGGATCGGCGTTGAGCCCAATACCGAGCTTGCCGCCGCCGCAGGTCTGGCCGTCGACAACGGCGTCGTGATCGACGACCAGGCCCAGACCAGCGACCCCGACATCGTGGCCGCCGGGGACTGCACCAGCCACCACATGGCCCGTTACGGCCGCCGCATACGTCTGGAGTCCGTGCCGAGCGCGGGCGAGCAGGCCAAAGTCGCCGCCGCGACCGTCTGCGGGAAGCCCAAGAAGATCACGGCGCTTCCATGGTTCTGGTCAGATCAATACGATCTCAAGCTCCAGATCGCCGGTCTCAACTCCGGGTACGACGAAGTCGTCCTCAGCGGCGACCCGCTCCGAGACCGCGATTTCACCTGCTTCTACCTGCGTGCCGGCGAGCTCATTGCCGCCGACTGCGTCAACCGCCCCCGCGACTTCATGTTCAGCAAGCGGGCCCTCACCCAGCAAGTCCCCATCGACCGGTCCGAACTGGTGCCTGCCGGCTCGGCGTGAGGGTTGACGCGCTGCTGCGCAGCGTTCCTTGATCGCGGTGTCCAGGCGGGTGTGCTTCACTTGATGCTATGGAAAGTGTTGCCGCGTTTGGCGTTTCAGGGCTGATGCTGGCCAGGCTCACTGCTCCGGCGCTGGCGGTCGCGCTTTCTCCGATACCGATTGTGGTGGCATTGCTGCTGCTCGTGCACAATGACCGCCCGCACTCGTCCAGCGTCGCCTACCTGCTGGGCAGATTGGCCTCGCTGGC
>NZ_JBYCLD010000057.1:0-2166 GCF_057473725.1 Mycobacterium sp. TH-M11
GCCAGGGCGCGCGGGGCCCAATACCCGCCCTGGCTGACCGCATAGAGGGCGAGGCGCTGCGGGTCCACGCCCGGTAGCCGGAGCGTTGCGTCGACGACCGGTGAGAGGACGTGTTCGAAATCGGGCCGGAACCCGATGCCTCGTTCGAAGAGCATGCGCTGCTGCCCTGGCCCGTCGAACACCACGACGTGGTAGCCACGGGCCGACGCCTCGGAGCCGTAGCCAGGCCACAGGTAACTCGCCGCGCCGTCGGCACCGTTGACCATCACCAGCGTCGGCGTCGGGCCCTCGCCGGGCGCGGGGAAGAACCAGCCGGGCATCGTGGTGTTCTCGTAGGGGATTTCCAGCGGCTGGGGCGGGTTGTCCAGCAGGCCGAGGTACTGCTCCCAGCACCGGCGGTAGGCGGCGAAAGTGCGTGCCCGCACGAGGTCGGGGCCCGTGCACCCGTCGGCCACCACCACGCACGTCGCGTAGTAGGTTGCCGCGCGGAGGAGCGCGTTACGGCCGCTGATCCGATGGCCCTTTCGCACGCAGTCGTCGCCGATCGCGGCGACACGGTCGGCGGTCGCCTCCCACTCGTGTGCCCACGACGCGAGGTTGCCGTCGGTGATGCGGTCGATCGTCGCTAACGTCTCACCGGTGTCCGCCGCGCCGGTGTACACCCGCCCGAGCATTGCCCGTGTCATCGAGTTCATGACCGGATCGGTGAAGAAGATCGAACGCCCACCAGTCTCGGTTGCGATCCCCATGCTCATTCCCGCCCTCTCCGAATCGCTGCGGGCGCCGCCCACCCGGCCAATATAAGAGAGACAATCATCTCGTATTAAGAATAGGGCGAGTCGATAAGGAACGCAAATCTTCCCTATACTGGGGGCTGTGATCACCCCCGTCCCCACGCCTGCCCGCCAGCGCAGACGAGGGCCCGAACTTGAGGCCGCGCTGCTGGACGCGGCGTGGGACGAGCTGGTTGAGGTCGGCTTCGCGAAGCTGACCATGGAGTCCATCGCCGCACGAGCCCGTACCGGGGTCGCCGTGCTGTACCGCCGCTGGGCCAACAAGGACGAGCTGGTGCTTGCCGCGCTCGAGCATTACCGCACCAGCCACCCGGTCGAGATCCCCGACACCGGTAGCCTGCGCGGTGATCTGATCGCCACGCTGACAGGCATGGGCCGGGCCCGTGCTGCGTTCTTCGCCATCACCGCAGCTACCGTCTTCTCCGGGCTGATGGCCGGCAGCGGACTTACCCCCACCCAGGTACGCGACCGGATCCTGGGCGAGCAACGGCTCGCGCTCATCCGGACCATCTACCAGCGTGCCGACGACCGCGGCGAGATCGACCTGGAACAGATCCCGGCCGCGGTGCTCGCAATGCCCTTCGACCTGGTACGCCACGACCTGCTCATGGACCTCGAACCCGTAGCGCCCGAGCGCATCCACTCGATCGTCGACGAACTGTTCCTACGCCTCGTCCACCAGGACACGAGTAAACGTCGGCGCGGTGAGCAAATCCTCTGAGAATCAACCAGGTTCGAGATGGTCGTGATGGTCCGGAGGCCACCGACAGCGAGAACCCGACGACGCCTTCCCAGACTCGAGTGGCGGTCGAGACGAGACGCGGCCGAGATGCCGACTCATTGGGCGACAGGCCAGAACCACTGATAGTCCACCTGCCCAGCCGGATAATCCGGATGCGGATGCACGTCCCGGCGAGCTGATGTCGCCAGGCTCGGGAGGCCTGCGGCCGAACGGAGCCCGCCACAATCACGCGTAGCCGGCCTCGGAGTCCGAGGCTTTCACAACTGTGAGATCCCGCCGTCGACGACGAGTTCCGCTCCGAGCACAAAACGGGACTCGTCGCTGGCCAGGTACAGGGCAGCCTGCGCGATCTCCTCCGCAGTTCCCATCCGTCCAACCGGGGTGCGTGCCGCAAGATCATCACGTACCGCCTGCGCTTGCGCCTCGGTCCGGCCCTGGCTCTGCAGCGGTGTATCGATCCCGCCCGGCGAAATCGCATTCACCCGGATTTGACGGTCAAGCAGTTCGCGGGACCAGGTGCGGGCCAGGGATCGAACGGCGGCCTTGGATGCCGAGAGCAGCGACAGCCCCGGGCGCCCGACCTGATTGAGAAACGACGTCAGCAGGATGACCGATCCCCCGCGCCGGATC
>NZ_JBYCLD010000058.1:0-2321 GCF_057473725.1 Mycobacterium sp. TH-M11
GGCCGACCTGGATGCCGCGCCGCACCGCGGGGGAATGCTGCAGCTGCCGAATCAATTTCGGTGCCTCGCTGAACACCAGCTGTTCCGCCAGTCGCTGAAACGTCCTCCACTGTGACGGCATCTTCGCAGTTTAGGTGTGCACGCCGCGGTCGACACCTGACACGGATGACACCGGCCGCTCGGTCGCTGATGGCCGTGGCCGTGGAGTTTCGCCGTCTTTTCGGGACAGCTGCGTCAGACCTCGGTTCGGTTGGGCGGGTTGGCGTCGTGCCAGGCAGCCCAAATGTCGGGGCGCAGCCGTCCGCGATCGGGCACCGGCAACCCGGCGCTGCGGGCCCAGGCGCGGACCTCCGCAGTGGCGGGTGCCGGCTCAATCGGTGCCTGATCGAGTTCGATCGCCTTGCTCTCGGTCGGTGAGATGCGTTGCAGCGCAGCGTGTTCGGTGACTACCCAGGTGTGTGCGGCGGCCAGGAACCGGTAGGTCCATTCCTCGGCGAGCTGACGGGTCTCGCAGAACACGACGGGCACGTTCGGCCAGCGGACCTGTAGCTCGGCGAGCCCGTCGGCGATTACCGCGGGGCGAACCCGGTCGAGTTTGAACAGCTGCGAGTAGCGGTCCTCGATCACCACCGCCGCCCGCGGGAGCGCGGCCAGCTCGCCGACCTGGTAACGCAGCTTGCCGCCGGTGAGGCTAGCGACCAGATCGGCCAGCGACTTGCGCTCCACACTGGCCACCAGCTGGCCGTCGACGACGATGCCGTAGTCCCCGCACGGCAGCGCCCGCTTCACCGTGGTGACCTGCTGGGTGGGGAATCGGTAGGCGTACTGCTCGTGGCTGTCGACCACGATCTGTAGCTCCTCGATGCCGTGGGCGCGCGCGGTCGGGGTGCGCACGTTCGGGCGTGCCTGCTTGCGGGTGCGCGGCGACTGCCAAAACACCGCGTCGCGGCCCCGAGCCTGGGTGAACACGAGTTGGGAGCGGCTGTGCCGGGACCGGTCGGCGATCACGTCGATCGCCGCGCCGCGCCGCTGGCACGATCTCAGCGGCACCCGTTCGACGATCACCGGATCGTCGGGCCATTCCTGCAGCGGGACCGGGTAGGCGAACAAGGCCTTCTCCCGCGGCCACGTCCCCGACGTGCGAAACAGCAGGTCACCGCCCGCCAGCGGGACCCGCAGCAGCAGCCGCAGCCGGGACTCGTCGTCGGGATTGACCGCGATCAGCAATTCCGCCACAAGCCCTGATTCTGCCGCGTCCGGCCCTCCGTAGGGCGAGCGCATCACGCACGACGTCCCGGTGACATCACCGCGTATGCGCAGGCGCGGCCCGGATGGGTGCTGTGGCGTCGCCGACCAGCCCGTTGCCGTCGACCGATGACCCGGGCGGCACAGTTTTGTCAGCATTCGCTGATCTTCGTTGCGGTGCTGCTGACCATTAGTACGAACGGGTGAAACTCACGGGTTTTCGGCGCGCTAGTTTGCTTAGACTTAGCTAAGTGGTTAAGGTTTTTCTCAGGCTTAGCCCAGGGAGGGATCGTTGGGGGGCCTTCGGCGGACACGCCCGGACCGTCGATGGACATCATGAAAGGCAATTCCATGAACATGCGTAAATTCGCCGCGGCCGCTGGCTTCGCCTGCGGAGCGGCACTCGCGTTCGCGCCGCTCGCCGCCGCGGACCCGACCCTGGTCACGAGCACGCTCGACAGCGAAATCGCCGCGGAAAACTCGCTCTTCGAGACTTACGCGGCCTCGGCCGGCGACGCCAGCGACATCACCAAGGGCGACACCGGCGTATTCGACACTTTCTCCACCGCCGCTGACCTGCAGAACGACGCGCCGCAGGCGACTACTTTCGGCGCCGTTACGCCACTCGAGACCGATATCTACGGCGCGAACCCGATCTTGGCGGGCATCTCCTCAGACACCGGTCCGTATAACGAGTACAACGGCGCGTTGACCGAGTTCTACGACGCGTACAACGTCGGGGTTTACGCGGCGGCCAATGGCGGTAACTTGGACACCAACGTCGCGGACTACCTCGGCTCGGCGACGACCATCGGCCACGCGGTCAGCGGTTCCGACGCGACCGTCGCGAGCGCCGAGCAGTACTTCTACAACTTCGGACTGGGTGACCTGAAGGGCTACGACGCGATCTTCGCGCCGTCGGCAAGCAGCGCGGGCGACATCAACCCGACCATCAGCAACGAGATCGTCCAGCTCAACAACCTCTTCGAACTCGACGGCAAGCTTGCCGGCGTGTTCGGGGACATCTCGCCGCACACCGCCACAGGCACCAATGTCGGCTTCGACACCATCCCGGC
>NZ_JBYCLD010000059.1:0-1527 GCF_057473725.1 Mycobacterium sp. TH-M11
GGTTGGGCAGACATGATCAAAACTCCAGGTTCTCGCTGTTGGTGGTTTCTGGTCCCATCGGCGATCCGGCCTCACACAACAGACGAGCCCCGGGTCGGCGAAGCGGACCGCGGGGCTTGGCGTTGCAGCTAAACCACGGGCACCGCTGACCGGTACCCGTAGAAAAATCGACGCTGCATGTCGAGCACGAACCGAGTCTGCCACTAAGGGCAGTGCCAGCGCAAAGACTGTCGCCGGGCGGCGGTACGTTGGGAACGCTATGAGCTTGCACGCCACTTCGCAGACCGATCACCTCCTCGATGGGCTCAACCCGCAGCAGCGGCGCGCCGTGCTGCACGAGGGTTCCCCGCTATTGATCGTGGCCGGAGCCGGCTCGGGCAAGACCGCGGTGCTGACCCGGCGCATCGCCTATCTGTTGGCCGCCCGCGACGTCGGGGTGGGCCAGATCCTGGCGATCACCTTCACCAACAAGGCCGCCGCCGAGATGCGTGAGCGGGTGTCGAGTCTCGTCGGACCCCGGGCCAGGGTGATGTGGGTATCGACCTTTCACTCCACCTGCGTGCGGATCCTGCGTAACCAGGCCTCGGTGGTTCCCGGTCTGAACTCGAATTTCTCGATCTATGACGCCGACGATTCGCGGCGGCTGCTGCTGATGATCGGCCGAGACATGGGCCTGGACGTCAAACGGCACTCGCCGCGGTTGCTGGCCAACGCGATTTCCAACCTGAAGAACGAACTGATCGACCCGGACCGGGCGCTGGCCGAGCTCACCGAGAGCTCCGATGACCTGAGCCGGGTGGTGGCAGCGGTGTATGGCGAGTACCAGCGCCGGCTGCGGTCGGCCAACGCGCTGGACTTCGACGACCTGATCGGTGAGACGGTCGCGATTCTGCAGGCGTTCCCGGAGATCGCCGCGCACTATCGGCGCCGATTCCGGCACATCCTGGTCGACGAGTATCAGGACACCAACCATGCCCAGTACATGTTGGTGCGCGAGCTGGCCGGCCATTCCGTTGAAGGCGGGCAGGGCGGCGCGGACGCCGCCGAGCTGCCGCCCGCGGAACTGTGCGTGGTCGGTGACGCCGATCAGTCGATCTACGCCTTCCGCGGCGCGACCATCCGCAACATCGAGGACTTCGAGCGCGACTACCCCGACGCGACCACCATCCTGTTGGAACAGAACTACCGCTCCACTCAGAACATCCTCTCGGCAGCCAATGCGGTGATCGCCTACAACTCCGGGCGCCGGGAGAAACGACTGTGGACCGACGCCGGTGACGGCGAGCTGATCGTCGGCTACGTCGCCGACAACGAACACGACGAGGCACGGTTCGTCGCGCAGGAGATCGACGCGCTGACCGATGCGGGCGCGATCAACTACAGCGACGTCGCGGTGTTCTACCGCACCAACAACGCGTCGCGGTCGCTGGAAGAGGTGTTCATCCGCAGCGGCATCCCGTACAAAGTCGTTGGCGGCGTGCGCTTCTACGAACGCAAAGAGATCCGCGACATCATCGCCTACCTGCG